>SUVT01000053.1 GCA_015061845.1 Lentisphaerota bacterium | reverse complement strand
TAGCGTATTCAACACTGTTCTTTGCAAAAACGGATGCTGCTTTCTGATACACATTACGGGCACCGGGGGAAACTTCTGCCACTGTTTTCTTTTCGATTGCCATTTTTATTATTCTCCTGTCATGGCTTTTATTTAAAATAAATCACTGTAACTATAACATAAATATGCAGGAAATCAAGTCCTTTCTTTCAGAAAACTCTTTTTTTTCTTGCAATTTGTTGATTTTATACAAAAACATAGAATTCTTTATAAACGATATGAAAGATGGATGTGTTATTGCGCAATATTTACAGCGCCGGAGGCGACTGCGTTGTTTAGAACGCTGCAAAAACATAAGAACAGATAATTACAACTGCATGAAATTCAGGAAACGGGAAAACTTTTACTGTCAAGTCATTTCCCGTTTCCTGAATAGATTCAATTATTTTTCCGTATCAACAGGAATGTCCGGAGTGAATATGCCGGGAGATTCACTTTCCCGAGTTCAGGGAGGTTCACAGAGATGGCTTCTCCGGAGTTTTGAAGAGTGATCTCTGTCTCTCCGTTACGATTCCGGCGCAATTCCTGAACAACCACCTGATCTTCCGGGAGTTCAAGACGGAAAAATTCATATTTCCCTGTCTGATCCCCGGCGGCATGCGCTGTGATTTCGCGAACCTCACCATTATTCAACCGGGCATTGGAATATTTCGGGAGTGCGCTTAAGGGAAATTGATCATATTCAGCGATCCACAATGATCGGAAAGAAACTCCGAAATCCATCCAGCCGTCATCAAATTTCTGAACAAATGGTGCATGATCCACATAACGGTAAAGTGCCGCTGCGGAACAGTTGAATTTCAAATTCCGGCTGTTCTTCCATGATCCTGACCACAGAGTGCATGGTGTTCAGCCAGGAACTTCTGCCGGATGTTCTGTTCCATAACCAGATCGGGTCAAGGTGGGAATTACAGATGATATATAACTTCTTTTTCATATCAGGTTTCGTTTTTCAATAAGTTTTATTCGCTTTTCTGCCAGACTTTCAAGGTGTTTTCCGGAGAAAATGCGTTACCTGCCGAAGCGTAATCACAGAGCGTTATTCCATTGACTTCTTTGCAGATATGGAATGTTCCTGCACCGGTGCTGTCTGCAAGTCTGGAATCTTCCGCAAGCACAAGAGGACCGCTGCAATATGCAAGCAGGTCACTGCCGCCGGGATCTTTTACTGTACGGATCGACATGTCAAAGCTGATAGAAACTTCATCTCCATTGTTCCATTCACGGTCGAGGATGAAGTACGCTCCGCTATCCGGAGTCAGCATTTCAGATCCAAGTCTGACTGCTGTATTTTTTGACCATGCCGGGATCCGGAGTTTCAATGCGAACCGTTCCGTCTGTTCCAACTGGAGCTGCAATTTCACTTCTCCGGAACAGGGATAACTGCCGGATATTGTCAGCTTTGCCATCTGATTCCCGGGTGTGGTGAATGCACAATCGGCGGGTTCATAACCATTGACCACAAGACCGGAATCACAGCTCTTGAAACTGAATTCCGGCATCATTGCGATTCCTTCCGGACCTTGAGCAAGACAGCAGTCGTGTCCGCCGAATCCGGAGATCTGTTCTCTGACCGTTGCTCTTGCCGCTGCGCCGGAAAGCGGGGTTGGGTTCCGGTGCATCCAGCCGTGTCCATCCGGGTGCATTGCACCAAGCAGGGCATTGTAGAAACTCTTTTCCATCTCATCTGCCACACAGGAATCTCCGGTCATTTCAAGAATGGAATTACAGTAATGCAGCCATGCCACGGTCACGCAGGTTTCGCCCAGACTTCCGATGCCTTTCTGCCAGGTCTGCCGTTCCGCACCGCGATACCAGAACTCCCCATTGTTATCTTTCAGACCGCCGGTTCCGGTAACAAAAATCTCATGATCCCGTACCATTTCGTAATAGCGCAGCACACTTTTCCGGTACAGTTCATCCGGCTGATCTTTCAGATATTCACAAAGCCCCTCAAAACATCCGGTCATTTCGTATGCTTTGGAAGTTGCGATTTCCGATGGCGGAACCCCTTGAGCCGCCGCTATATAAATATTATGGAGATAGGATGTTCCGTTTTTCAGAATGCAGTCGATCAGAGCTTTTGCTGATTCATTACCGGTATAGCGGTAAAGTTTTACCAGATGGGTCAGGATACTTGACGAGGGCAGGGCGCAATGAAGCCCGTAATCCGTGATCGGAGTATTTCCCAGCTGCTTTTTCAGGTGATCTGTCATACGGCAGCAAGCCTGAAGGATGCGGTCATCCTGTTTGACCATTTCATAGTACCGGAGCAATGCGGCAAGGACATACTTCCTTCCCCAGAGATCCCAGCCCTGGAGCTGTTTTTCTTCCGGATAGGTGCTGATACAGCCGTCATCCGTCTGGGTTGAAAGAAGATCATCCACCGTTGTTTCAATGATTTTCAGCAGTTCCGGATCGTTGGTATCTTTCCATGCCAGAATCGTGGAACGGACGATTTTTCCCCAGAATTCACCGCGCCATTTTCCATCGTTTTCAGAGCGGTTCCGGAACACATCGACCAATTCCCGGTAATTCACTTTTTTCAGTCTGTTTTCGACTGTTTTTGTCAATGCCTTTCCCATGATCCCGTGCAGCTGCACGGAACCGGGTAATAATGTTTTTCTTACTTTCTTAACCATGAGTATTCCTTATTTTTCAGGAAAAAGATCCAGCAGCGCATCGGCAAACACCTTCAAGCCTGCCTGTCCGGGATGTACCCCGTAGGTTCCCAGTGCAAGGACTGGTACGCCCTGTTTGGAAAGCCGGACATAGCGGGCGGAAACATCTGCCAGCGGGATCCGGTTTGCAGGGGCAAACTGACGCAGGAAGGAGAGATATTGTGAACGATGCACGATATTTTTCTGAGATGCCGCATCGAACGGTCCGTAAGGAGAACCGTATTGCGGGGTAATGATGATCCATTCTGCACCGATCTTCCGGAAATCGTAAAGCATTTTCTTGTAGTTGCTCTTGCTTCCGGTCAGAAGAGAGTAACTCATCCAACCGTCATTGAACCACTCGGAAACGATCAGATCCGGTTTCCGGTTCAGGATCCGTTCCTGATAGTTGTGCGGCATTCCCGGTCCGGGATTCTGCTTCGGATCAAGATAATGATTGCTGTTGTGTCCGCCCCAGGCTTCTGTGACCAGTTTGATTTTTGCGTTTGGAAAACGCTTTTTCAAACCGTTCACAAACTGCACCTGCCAGCGGGCTTTTTTCCAGTTTGGGATCTCATAACCGATATTCGTAATACTGTCGCCCCAGGCAAGGATCAGAATCGGTTCGCCGTTCCGCAGTTTCTTCATGGTCTTCGGCAGCAGTTTATCTGCCACAGGCGGACGCTTCACGGGATAGAATTGTTCGCTGATAGGATAGCAATTTCCTTCGGTCAGCTTTGTTGTATCGGGAGAAAGATAGACATTCGCCACGCGGACTTCTCCGGGATTCAGGGCAGGGACTGCGGGAATGATCATGACCTCTTTGCCTGTCCGATAAGAGAGTTTTCCGTCTTTCAAAATCACGGAGTCGATCCGATGCCAGCGGTAACTGTAATGGAAATAAACCGGGAACTTCATTGCAGATGTTTTGACTTTGCTCACCCGTGACATTTTGGCATTGACGGTGAAATCTTTGCCTTTCTGATAGGTGATTTTCATGTCTGTGCAGGTGATTCTTACAGATTCCGCAATCAATCCGCCGTAGCAGGAATTCAGCTTATTCGGCATTTTCCCGTGAACAGAAAGATTTCCGCAATACTCTTTGGAGGCTTTCCGGATCGTCAGCATGGGAACAGAGAACTCCTGCTGAATGGTCTTGCCATTTGCCAGAACTGCCGTAACAAGCAGTTTATTCCCCGGCTTGACGGTCATTGTTACCGGCTTTTTCAACTCTTTGATGGCTGCTGCCGCCAACTCTTCTGCAGTGGGCTGAGGTGCTTCAACCAGACCCGGTTCCACAGAAGAAACAGAATTTGCCACCAGATTTGCCAAATCCTTCTCTGCTAGTTCCGTATGAGTGATTTCCAAATCGCGAACCAGCGCAGTTCCGTTTGCAGTCAAAACCAATCGACCGCTTTTTACTCCGGATTTTACCCAGAATTCAAAGGAGAGTTCCTGAAAATCTCCTTTTTTCTTTCCGGCTTTTACTGCAACAGGAGTCTGAACCGTTCCGACAGCAGTTTTAAATTCCGCTTTCACATTGACTGCAGAAGCACTTCCCAGCTTATACCGGCAGGAAAATTTCATTTTGAGATCGCCCCAATCAGCGGCATCCGGCAGATTCAGACTGACTGTTTTTCCCGCAGAAAGACGGATCATGGAATCCTTGACAGGAACACGGGGATTTGCTTCCGGTGTAAACTTGTAATATACAACATCATCGTTCGCAAACAGAGAGAACGAAAGACATGCAAGAACAGAATACAGTAACTTTTTCATCGTTTCTCCTTATTTTTTTACATGAACTTTGATGTCTGTCACCAGATAATCTTCTCCGCGATTGGAGAACATGATCATCGCCTCTTCCATCTGTGCAGGGAACTTAATGGTGCAGCTGCCGTTTTTCCATTCGTCGCTGACAGCAAGCTTCACGGATTTTCCGCAGGGTCCATCACAATATACATCACCTTTTGCATAACGCAAGCAGACTGCTGCCTTTTTTGACAAAGCACCTTTCTTTGCAGCCTTGTAGCGGAATGTGACAATGATCTCTTTTCCCAGACACTCTTCCAAAGTCAGATCCAGCCAGGAGGAATCATTCTTTTTTACAACGATCGCATTTTTCTCTGCTCCGATTTTTTTCAGGATCACATTCTGGCGGGGATCGATATCCGCCAGATTATCCGGGGTGAGCTCTACTGTATATATGTATTTCTGTGCAAACAGCGGGAAAACTGTGCTGAACAGAACGAGAAGAAAAAGTTTTTTCATGATTTATTTTCCCTTATATTTCGGAAGTTCTTTGTTGTAAAGCTGTTCCACTTCTTCCGGGGTTAACGCTCTGTCAAACATCCGGACACCGCCCAGCTGACCGTTGAAAACAGCTGCTAAATTTTCCCGTCCGCCGATATAAACATCTTTGACTGCACTGAACGGCTTTTTTGAAATGGTCTGCGCAGCTTTTTTGCCGTTGATATAAAACGTGATCTCTCCGGTTGCCGGGTTCGCTGTCCCGACGAGAAAATACCATTTCCCCGGATAGCTGTAACCTTTGTATTTTCCGCAATCACGATATTTTCCATCTTTGCTGTAACAGACAAAGTTGAACTTGATCGCTTTTTCGGAATAGCCCAGGAAATTATAGTGGGCATCCATGCTGATCATCGGTCCGTTGGAGCAGCCCTTGACAGGCTTTGCCCAGAGGACAAAACTGTAGGCTTCCGGCAACCTGTCCAGACTCTTCTTGATCATCTGAGACTGTGCCGTAAATGTAACCGGCTTATCTGCAAACAGATGGAACAGTTCGCCAGATTTCATCCTTGTGATCTCCTCAGATTCCCCATCGGTGACAAGATAAAGTCTGTAATAACGGTATTTGATATCTGTCTTGATCTGCTGACCTTTGCCGAGCAATTTTTTTGTTTCCGCATCGTACATGAACGGATTTTTGAAGTTCAGCTTTTTCAAGTCGAACGTGATTTCTCCGCCGTGTCCGAAATCACCAGCCATGATCATGGCTTTGCTGCCGCGTTTCAGAACCGTGAACCGGACTTTGTCAGAAGAGACCGTCACGGGCTGATTTCCGTTATAGAACGGGTAGACCTGACAATCTTTTTCCCCGTAGCCGAAGTTGCGGACAGTGTCGATTGCCCCGCCGACAGTCGGAGTCGTCGGACTTGCATTGATGGAGAAGAAATCGATCAGATCGTAAGCAAAGAACAGTGCCAAAGCGGTACGGAGCTGGTGTTCCCGGGCTTCTTTCGTTCCGCTGGTATGGAGCAGAGAAATCGGTGAAAGCCCTGTCTGAGTCCCCAGTGATTCCGCAAGAATGAAATCATGGGGGAACCGTTCCTGATAATCTTTGCCGTTGTAGTTCATTTCCCAGTCAAGAGCATGGGATGCAAAACTCATGACAGGAACCATGTTGCAGTTTGTCATGTGCATAACGATCAACGGATAACCGTCAATGGTCTTGCCTTCCTGATGCAGCATGACCGCTGTCCGTTTGACAAGCTGGCGCATTCCGAGGAAGGAGTACTGCGGAGAATATTTTCCAAGCGCATATTCCCGGACAGGTCCCATGACACTGTCATAGTTCTGGGTTTCGTTGGTATTGTCAAAGTAAATCCCGCTCAATCCGCCGTCACGGACAGCCGCCCTGAGATGGTAGAGCATGAAATCCTGAAAACTTCTGAACGGAACAGCACCATATTCATTGTAACGGAAATTCCGGAACGCATCCATGTTCCACTCATCGCCGTACATTTTGATTTCGGGCCATTTTGTATTGAAATAGCGCGGGTTGGTGTACGGAACAAACAGTTTCGCATTCTTGGCAAGATTGTTTGCAGAGTGTCCGAGATGACTCCGGGAGCGGCGTTCATTTTTGCCCAGTACATTATAATGCTTTTTGATAAACTGGTTCACAAACGCATTCCGTTCCTGTTTCGTCATCTTCCCGGCTTTCTGAAGAAATCTGGTGTAACTGAAATCTCCGTTGACAGGACGGACACCGTCAGAAGATCCCCAGAACAGAAGCCCCATCAGCTGAGCGATAGGAATGGAGTTCGCTGCAGTATAACCGGTTTCTGTGATACTGGAATATTTTCTGCGGCTGGGCAGTTGCGGCTTCACAGGTGTCGCCTGGATCCCCATCACGATCTTGAACGGCTTTTCCCAGACACAGGGCGCATTGACAACGTGGATCCTGATAATAACGCTATCCCCGCTGCGGATGAGTTCCATGTGGGACTTGTTGGAATCCAGAGAGTAGTGAAGATCGCTTTCGCCGAACCAGCAGACCCCTTTCCGGACTCCGCCGATCCACATGTAAGAACGGAAGTTCCCCGGCGCACCGTATTGCGGAGCAAAACGGCTGCTCCAGACAACTCCGTTTCCTTTGGGGATATACCCCGCCGGATTCCGCCGCAGCCACTGGGTGGTATGGAACAGTTCCGCAATCTCTTTCTTAACAGGAATATCAAGATGGAACGAATCGACTTTTGTCTTTCCGGAGGGAATGACTTCCATGGTCGTAAGGATCATGCCGTCATAATCGACTTCATGACCGAACCGGAATTTCATTCCTTGCGCAGATGTTTCATCTGTCAGACGGATCCTGTCAGCTGCAACTTCCTGATAGCTGATTTTGCCCGCAGAAAGAGGCTTTTTGTTCAGATAGAAGTTGATTTCCCCGTTGAGAATATTCTCACCCTGACTGAACACACTTGCAAAACGTCCTTTTCTGCCGAACTCATATCCGGTGAGCAACGCTTTGACCGTATTCTTTTTCTGATCTGCGACTAGCGGTTTGAATGGCGGAACAATGATCCGGTCATCCCCGATTTTGTTGCCTGCCCAGGGATATTTTTTCCATTCAAAAGAAGAGCGGTGTTTCCAGACAACCTGTCCGTTTTTCCAGCATTCCACGCCGATGAAATATTGTCCTTCTTTCAGCTTCGGAAGTTTCCAGGTGAGTTCGTTTCCGAACTTTGTGAATTTTCCGACAACACGCTGGATCTCTTTTTCTTGTGCATCACGGATGACAAATTCCACCTTGTCATATTTTGTGATCTGCTTCATATCATCGCTGTATAAACGCCCTTTGGCAAGTCCATAGGTCGGATAAACCGCAAATCCTGTGCCGGTATCGGCATACTTCTTTTTCCAGTTGATCCCCTGCGCCGGATCCCATGAAAATTTATGTTTCATCAGGATTTTTCCGCCGCTGGTGAGAGCATAATCCATTGTACGGTGGAGATTGTCGGCACTGGTCAGCGGCAAATCAAAAATGATTTCCCCTTTCTTATCCGGTGTTTTTCCGGAATTGATGATCTCCGGATTTCCCAGAGACTCAATTTCCGCCTTGCAGAGAACGTTTCCGGTTTTTCCTGCCGGATAAGTTACGACCCAGCGGCAAATCTGGTAAAATTGTCCGGTCGGATCTCCATGGACAACAGCGTAACTGATGCCCGGCGCAGCATCGTCAAACGTCACTTTTGCATTTGCCTTTGCCGTTTCAACCGGACTCTGGTATTTTCTGGTCATGGTGATGTTCCAGACCTCTCCCTGTTTGGGCTTTCCGCCGAAATCTGACCACGGGATCGCGATTTCCCAGTGCCAATTTTTCCCGAAGGACGGAACCTGTTTCGGATTGACGGATCTTGTCAATTCTTTTCCATTGGCGGTACGGACCGAGAAAATGATCTCATCTTTTGCCGTCAGCGGAATATTGGAGTAAGGTGCGAGGGGACTGGATGCGGCAAGGTAAAGATGATTCTCATCTCTTGCAATATAAATCGTCGCATTCCGTAGGGCTTTCAGTTTTGTTTTTTCAGAAATAATGACCGCAGAAGAGATCCCGTAACGGTACTCATTTTTTCCGATCCTGTTATCCTGTTTCGGAGCTTCCGGACTCTTTCCGAGTCTGAATTCCAGTGTGGAACCTGCCGCACCGGAACAAACCGCTGCAAGCGTCAGAAGTGATAAGATTTTCTTCATATTCAATTACTTTCCTTTTGATTTTAACTTTTCAACACTTGAAATGTGTCCCAGATATCTGCTTTGACCATTATGCTTGATTCGCAGCACGAGCGATCTGCGGAATTCCGGAACTTTGCAGAAAAAGTCATCCTTGATTTCCGGCTTTACATGGCGGTCTTCCCATGGGAAATAGGCATCAACTTCCCCGATTGCCCAAAGCGGAAGATAAAATCCGCCGACCATACCCGGCTTCTGTTTTTTCACAAATTCATTTTCCCAGGTATTGGACTTGTCGCGCAGCCAGTAAAGATCGTGTGTTTTTCCATGAAGAACGTAGATCCGGCAAGTCCGGTTTTCCATCAATCCGGGTCTAAACTGTTCTTTCACAGGGTCAATTCCCTTGATTGCTTCTGCAAACCGTTTGAAATGCCACCAGAGATCCCAGCGTTCCACATAGGAATCCCAATGCCAGATCTGTCCGGTTCCTGCACTGCCGGCAAAAAACGGGGCAAACAGAACATCATGCAGGATCGCACCTTCTTTATCTGCATCATAATGAACAGATGGTCCGGTGTGATTGGCTTTGACCCCGCCCGTTTCCGCAAGAATGATGGGTTTGCTGTGATCAAACTGCCGGATTTCGCGGATACTGTCGGTACAAAGAATATCTACAGGAGCCTGACAGATCGCCATTTCTGCGCCGGGGTCAAGATACCGGTGTATCTGGTGAAACTCGCTCTGCGGAACGTTGCTCAGATAATAATAATCTGCATAAGAGTAAATATTGCAATGACTTCCGAGATTCTGGAGAAGCATCTGGCGCGGAAAGATTTTTCTCAATTCCTTCAGCATGTAATCGCTCCATTCCCCAACATAATCATGGGTGGGACCGATCGCATCGATTTCGTTCCAGAGATCCACTGCCACAACCGCCGGGGAATTCCCGATGGCATCTGCAATGAATTTCGCTTTCGCAAGATATAATCTGCGGCACTCTTTGCTCTGACACCACTCTTTCATCGTCTTGGCATACCGTGAATAAACCGGAGCCTGAAATCCGGGAGACTGGAATCCTTTTCCATTTTTTACGTACAACGGTGTCCGGAACTGTTCCAAAGTAATTTTCAGCTTGATATTCCGTTCTTCCGCATAGCGGACGACTGTTTTGATCCGTTCCAGATTCCGCTGGCTGAAAACACCGGGTTCTTCCGGCATAACATCAAAGAATGAATTGCCCAGCCAAAGTCTGGCATAGTTTCCGCCATTGGCTGAAAGTTTGTCAAACCATTCCCGGAACTTGCCGAAAGTTACAGCTTCATCATGAACTTTTTTCGGAACATCCGGACGGTAGAAGCAAAGATTCAGACCGATCGGGATATATGTTTTTCCGTTTGAATCCGCAAAATAATGCGGGTTTTTCTTGCTGACTGTCAGGAATTTTTCCACAATACGCCCCCCGGACCCTTCTGCAAAGCTTGTGAAAATAAAAAGATTTGCAAGGATCATAAAATAAAATTTTTTCATATCTGTCCCGGATTACTGCTGAGTAAGGAATTTTGCACAATTGTCCGGGGTGACCGTAATCGGCTTCTGCTGTGTTACATGTCCGTCAGCCCAGCCGACAGTAGCCATCTGATTGTGACGGGCTCCGATTCTGTCGAGATAACCACGGGGCAGTTCGGAGGAGTAGGCGTGCCGGAACGGTGTTTCATTGGGATTCGCAGTTTCATCTGCAAAGGTAAAAGTGGAAGAAGCATTGCGGATGGAACCGATTTTGGTGAATCTGGAATGGGCATTATTACCGTCACTATCCTTCACAATGGCAGATGGATTGGACGCATAGTAGCCAAAAGCTCCGTTATATGCATAGTTGCCCATTTCATAAGAGGCAAACACTGTCATCGGAGCACTTTTTCCTGTTGTAACAGAAGGACAGAAAAACTCTTTCAACTGATTATAAAGAGAACCGCTTGTAAATGTGGAATCTGTTCTTTTGACTTTCAGTTTTCCGGCATTCTCCGCCAGGGTATACATCCATGTGCTCGGATTTCCGTATGAGGAATAGACTTTGGTTGAACCTACTGCCGGAACAAGAAAGTCATCATATTTAGAGGCATAATCCATGTTATACTGGTTCAAAGTTTTGATATTGTTCATACAATCTGCTCCGCGGGCTCTTTCTCTTGCGCTGTTCAATGCAGGCAGAAGCATTCCGGCGAGAATTGCGATGATCGCAATCACAACAAGCAGTTCGATGAGGGTAAATGAACGTCTCATTTTCCATCCTTTCATTTTCAATAATATTTTTTTTTGTTTGAATTTTTTCACAATAAGGGATGTGAAACCCAACAGCAGATCAACACCGTGCCGTTACAGGTGTTATCTTCCTTTCTTTTCTGATTTTTTTCTTTTTTATTTCAAGCGATTTTATTGCTGCTCAAACAATTCCGGTTCCGCCACAATGCTACGGGGAGCTTTTTCTTTTCCGCGGATCACAGCCAGCAGAAAAGAAACCGTGATCTCAGCATCTTTCATTGCATCAAACTCAAAATAATCACCATAGATCAATTCAGACGGCAGAATCGGAACCTGCTTGTGACGGATATAAATAAAAAACGGTTTCCAGTTGGAACCGGACGCCCATTTCTGCTGTAAACGGGGAAAAATCGAAGTCATGAGAATATCGTCAGGAACGATCAGTACATCCGGGCGTTCCCCCTCCGGCATGGCTGCAAAACGGTCTATGATCTGATCTGAATCAAAAAGCTCCAGAACAGAGATGTCTTTCAAATCAATTTCCGGATGAACCAGACAACAATATTTCTCTGCCGGAAGAGAGGTGTATTTATGAAAGGTTGCCAATATTTTCTGAGTATGCGGATAACCGCAGGAGATCAGGGCAGGGCGTTTGAATCCACGCTTGACAGCCTGCTTGAACGCCGCTTCTTCAATGGCAAAACGCTCGATCCGGAAACCTTTGTTCTTTGATGCCGAGGCAGTGGAAACAACCGGAAGATCATGCTTTTCAAAAAATTCCCAGGCTTCATCATCAAACGAAACTGTGGTCAGTAATCCGTTCAGCTGCTTCAGCTCAATGCAGCGTTTCAAACCGTCAAAATAGGAGAGAGAGTCAACATCGGTCATTTCGGGGAAATTCCGCAGGAACAGTTTCTGCTGACAGGCATTCTGGTGCAGCTGAAGCTGAATACACTGAAGTCCGCTTGCAACTGTAGGAGAGAATGTTCGCCACAGACTGACAAAACCGATTTCTCTGCCGATCATTCCGTTCGTGGCAGTATTCCGCAGGATCACGCCCCGATGCGGTTTGATTTCAACGATACCGGAATCGCGCAAAGCTTCCACTGCACGCTGGATCGTTGCTCCGCCCACACCGAGCCGCTGCCGCAATTCAGCCTGAGACGGCAAGCGGTCCCCCGGCTTCAAATCCAAGTCGCGTATGTGACAGATCAATGCCTGTTTGACCGTTTCCGTTTGATTGCCCTGATTCTTCTTATGTACCATTTTTGTTGAGTAACCTACTTTTAGTTTACTCAAATTATAGCACACATTTTTGCTTTTGTCAAGAGGCATTTTTAAATAAAAAATGTTTTTTCTGAAAAAAATGAGCGACTTGGTTATTGCCAACGAGCGGGCAAGAAAGAACAAGTCTTATAAAGGAGAGGTCGGTAAGGTCGCTGCCAATATATTGAATCTGCAATTTGATGTACAAGAGCCATTTGAAAAACTGGTTGGTGATATTTTCTTTTGCACCTATGATGACCAGCCACCCCTGTCCGGTACCGTAAAGAAATTGGAAAGAATCTCTTTCAATCGTTGCCTCTACGAACGGATAATGGATCTCGTTGATATAAAGTTTTCTGCTGTTCCCGGAGAATTTGATACAGCATGGGCGCATCATCTTTCCGGTATAATATATGGAGGTAATTTCAAAAGTCTTCAAAAATGGCAGAAAATTCTTGTTGCGATCTGCAAATGGAGCGTTTTCGGCTTGTCCTCCATAGCTTCAGCGAAGGAGGATGGTAGCCACGCTCAAACTACCATTTCCAACTCATCAACAATCTTTTTTCAGCCAAATTTTGCCGGACTTTTGAAATTACCTCTTATGGACTTCAAAATTTGCCCCGGCAATATCCCATTCCGGGGCACTTATGACAGGAAAACATCATCTCCTGCTGGCATGACGTTTTCTTTTTTTGCGGTCACTGAATTGTACAGCCTATGAAATATTGAACGATTTGATCAATATTTAACCTTAAAATGGTCACATTTTCAGCAGGATCCCGAGAATATGAGAACTCCATGCGTGGCAGTCTGAACGGGGATTGTCAAACTCCTCAGGGAATGTTGTCAAACCTTCCGAACAGAGTGTGCGCCAGCGGTCAAGCCGTTTCTCCAGCAGATCGTTGAGTTCATATTTCAGGCAAGCTTCAAGATAATAATAGGAGAAGTAAATGCTGCATGGCGTGAGTTTGACTGTTCTCAAACCCGGAATGACAGATTCATCTCTAACTGTCAGCAGGGCAAGAACTTGCGAATGTTCAGAGAAATGCTTTTTCTCAATGTCGAGCGCATAAAGTTTCCGTTCTTCATCATAGAATGTTTCTCTGATCTTTGCCGCTGTACGTTCTGCCTGTTCCCGCAGATTTTCACCGAATCCCATATCCGCAGCACCTTGCATTGCCAGAACAAACATGAAATTCATGGCACTGTTGAGTTCACCTCCCGGGGGAACTCCGCTCTCCCAGCAGTCGCACCAGTCAAAGAAGTTCCAGCCGGGAATCCGGATCAGATCATCTTTGATATTGGCAAAGAGAAATTCCAGCAGTTTTTCAGCTCGCGGTCTCAACTCCATCACCAGATCATCATTGCCGTGATGTTTGTGATAATCCCGCAGCATCAGCAGCCAAACCAACATGAAAGAGGGGATCGTCTGTATGCTGCATGACGGATACTGTGCGTTCAGGGAACCATCCGGTCTCTGGGAAAGTGAGAACATCCGGAGAGCTTTCCGGATCAGACGGTGGTCATCGGTGATCAGGTAGGTGCATAATGCTTCCAGTCTGGAATCTCCGATATACTGAAGTTGTTCATAATACGGACAATCCATATACGTTTCAAAGGAACATGCCTGCAAGGTTTCAAATGCCATTTTTTCCAGTTGGGAACGCGGCTTGAACTCCTTGTAAGGATATCCGGTCAGATAGAAATTTGCCTCATAAGTGACATCGCCTTCGACTGCTATTTCCAGATAATGTCCGGCTTTCCACCAGAAATCCTGCCAGACCGTTTCCCCGTCGACTTCAAAAACATCAGGTGTTCCGACAAAAAATTTACCGTCACGGTTTCCTTTCTTTCCTTTGAGAGAATGTGGATCGAACTCATCGGTCAGATATGGCGTTTCGCTCCAGCGGATCCGGACGGTCCCGTTTCCTTTGAATTTGTAATCAGTCCAGACGCAAGCGTACTGTCTGAAGTAATAAAGTCCGGGGGCGACCAGTTCAGGTTCGATTTTTTCGTGCCGCATGAGCGGAAGATCCGGTTCATGCAGGATCCGTTCATCCTCAAAATATGCGACCGGCTCCCATTTCCCGCCGATACCGGAGAGAATACCGGAGTTATGATCCGGTTTCAGGTGGACCCGGGGGAATGTTCCCCAATCCGGGAACGGTTTTACAAACGCATGGATCTTTTCAAGCTGATATTCCCATCCGTTCAGCAGAGAGGTCTTTTCGTTGATATAAAAACCGGGTTTGATACTCATTTGAGCATAAGCATATTCCCGGAGTTTCACATCTGCCGGACGCACGCTGATCACGCGGGCAGTCAAAACATGATCCCCCGCAGATACCTGAGTTTTTACTCTTTGCAGATACCAATACTCAGCGGCTCCGCGTTCGGGACCGTTGATCAGCAGTTGTCCATCCAGATAGATTTGAGCGCGGTTATCCGCACTGAATTCAAATTCAAGATTCTGTTCGCTCTGAACAGAAAAACAGTTTCTGTAAACTGTAATATACGTTGATTCCGGAGCATTTGCCGGAGACATCCATTTTGCCATGATCTTACCTCAATTCAGAATGCAACCCAGGGATTTTTGACCGGCAGGTCATAAGAGACCCGAACCAGAAGCCCTTTGGCATCATATACATAAACTTTAATACCGAATTTAACAGCTTTTTCCGGTAATTTTGCAGTATGGGAAATTGCCATATTGCCTTGTGCCGGGATCGTTACTGCCTGTTCTTTGAGAACGGTTTCTGCGCTGCCTTCCAGAAGAACGATTTTCAATTTTCCGTTAAAAGCACTCTTGAACCGGTTATTCAGTTTGAAATCGACAACAGTTTCTCCTGCCGCTTTTCCATTCTTTGCTGTGAAATTGTACAACTGGATCTGCTGATAAGGTTCAATGAGATCTTTCGGAAGTTCAATGACGACAGCCGGTGATTTTACATACGTTTTCTTACCTCCGGATTCGCTGCGGCGGTTGAATTGAAATGCCCAATATACATAAGGATAATATGTTTTGGAAACGGTTGGTTTGTTAAACGTTCCAGTTTCCAGCGCAGCGTAGGGGATTTCCCATTCAACGGTCCAGTTTTTATCATTCAGCTTCACCTCATGACGGAAATCTTTGCAGGGGCGGGGAACGCCGAGGAATGCACTGAAAAATGTTCCGGAAGGATTCGACATGACCCGGTAATTCGGGGGATAAACCACTTTGTGTGATTTGTAGGAGTGGGGGGTAAACCACATGTCAACATTTTCTCCGATAAAGAGGTTCCAGCGGTTCTTCTTGTGGTAATAATTTTTGACATGAGCCATATTGGATTCATTACAGACCCAGTTGATTTTTACAGATTCTTTTTGAACCGTGATTTTGGCTTCTGTCCGATCATCAATTTTCATGACGTGAGACTGCCCGATGGCAAGCGCAACCAGCGCAGGTAAAATAACATTCATTTTCTTTCTCCTTGCTTATTGAAAGATTAACTCACCGAATGCTTCAGTGTGTCCATAGGTTAATGTAAATGTGGGGCTCCAGGCACATCCGGCATTCTGTATGCCGCGGATGATATTGCCGTAACGGATATTTTTGATCGGCAGGTTTTTGAGCGGTATCGCCATTTCAAGAATCCATTTTTTAGGTTCCACTTTTGATTTGACAGTGACACCTTTGACGTTGATATAACCGATTTTCTTATTTTTCATCATGGTCATATCGCATCTGCCGGAGGGGTCGATCAGGAATTGAACGTAGTTTCCTTTGCGGTCGGACGACAGGAAAATTTCCCAGTCATCTCCCATAAAGGTCTGTTTTCCGGTTTTGAGTTTTTTTGTATCAATTTTTTCAGTCAAACGCAGATAAAGCATTCCCTTTTCATGTCTTGCTTCAATCGTCAGATCACGTTTTGTGGGAATCCCGGTCGTTTCGTATTTGATAAGTTTTTTGCTCCAGTTTCCGGAGATCGTCCAGGAAGGTTTCTTTGCTTTTTTCATGGCATTGATCTCATCGGCACGGATATATTTTTCCACTTCATTATTGATCAGAAGGATTTCTGCATCGTGAGAAGAGGGCTTTTTGTTCCGTTTGATGTGGGCGATCGCATAGGAGCGGTAACGTTCTGCGAGAGCTTTCCGGGAAATGGCAGGCTTGATCAGATCATAACGGTTGAGCAAGCTGACATCCACTGGGATCCGTTCTCTGCGAACATTGATAAGATAAATAGATCCGGGTTTGCATTTTGCTTCTGCACGGTCAAAAAGAGCCTGAACTTTGTCATAAAAAGCTTTGTCGAGCCAGGGGCGCGGATCTTTTTCAAACTTGCTTTTGAAAACTTCTTTGTACTGTCCTTTCTGGCGCAGGGCAAGATAATCCATGAACTCTTTCATTTCCGGAGCTGCCGGACCGTAATAGTCGTTCATAAATTCATTGATCAGCGCTTTATCATCCAGCGTGATATCATCCATGAGTTTGTAACCCAGCCAGTATTTGAGACTGAAGAAGTTCGCCGTATCTGCTGCTTCGGATTCAATTCTCAACGTGCGGACACCATTTTTGTAGTAGAACATCAAATCTTTTTTGATCTGGTGAACATTGTGGTACGGAGCCGGGTAGGTATCCCAATAGAAAACCCAGTAATCCCAAATCCCGAGCATCCCGGTTCTTGCACCCCAGTTTTTGACCTGATTGGCAAATGCGGGATTGGTATCCTCTTCGATCGCTGAATAATAGTTCCCGATATTATGCGCAAGTTCAACTGCTACATTGGGAGCGGCTTTGATATCCGTTTTCGGCGGCGGTGCGGTAAAGGCATAGGCACAGGTGTGAATGATCACATCCGGATAATCTTTCGCAATATCTTCAGCAAGCATGTTGATGAAGTGGAGCAGAAGTCCGGATTCTCCGTGTTTTTTCACAACCACCTGACAACTGTCGCAGTAACAGAAATAGCTGGAACAGTCGTTGATACTGATATTGTAAAGGATCGGCGCAACATAACCGTATTTCTTGCTGTCGGAACGGTCACGGTTGATAAAATAGCGGAGTTTCTTTTTGAAGAGGGCAACCGCTTCCGGATGGGTCACGCAGGTGTTCGGTCCAAGCTGTCCTTTCTGTGCATTCCGTCTGCCATCCGGATTTTTGGAAAGAAGATAAAGTTTATCCTTGGGCCAATCCTTTGTATAAAAATACATGGAATGGATATCTGTCGGACGCCCCATAACGGGGTTCGGAATGGAGTTATAGGTCGCCTTGCTGCGGAGAGAGCCAAGAGGATCCCCGGAGGACCAGTTGCGGGCCTGTGTGAAAATACGCCGGAAAATGAATGACGGCGCACGCTGCATGTTCACATCTTTGATCACCAGCGTTGCTTTTTTGGGGATCTTGATATTGAACTTGTCATACCAGCGGCAGCCGCACTGATTTTCCAGAAAATCATAAATGGCAAAACAGGTCCCGACAATGGAGTTCCCGTTGATAATAATATCTTTTCCGACAGTCTTGACTGCCATCTCTTCTGCATTGGCTCCCTTTGCAAAACGGACGTGCTGTTTTGCAAAGTTTGTGTTTCCGACAGAGATCTTCGGTACTCCGGCAGCAACTGCACTTTCTTTTTTGACCGGAAGTTTGACTCCTGTGATCTGATGCAGAATATCCTGCATATCATAGACTGATTTTTGAATATGACCGGGAGTGTTGTCCGCTATCATGATAACATAATTACTTTTTCCTTTTTCTGCGATGGTGATATCTGCCATCACCGCAAGCGCAAAGGAAAAAAGCAGGAGAGTAAAAAGTACTTTTCTCATTTCAGCCACCCGTTTTATTTACCCCAGTAATACTGCAGGTAACTGTTTTTCATCATAGAATACTGGAATGTTCTGACACTGGCATCGCCCATTGCAGAGTTGAATTTCTGATTGTGGCGGATGGAGGAGATCTGATCAATGCCGGAGATTACGTTAGGTGTTTTTGTCCCTGATGCGTTTGTTCCTTTGGCATCCATAGTCATCAGCCAGTTTGAAGGATTGATCACTTTTTTCAGACAATGGGCTCCGGAGTTGGTTCCGTTGTTATTGCTGCCGTACCAGTTAATGGAATAGTCAGAGGAAGTAACGTTTTGAGGATATCTCCAACCCGGATCGGAAGTGGTCGTAGACGGACAATCAAGCATTTTGTTTACACCGGCATCGTCGTGGTGCAGGTATTCTGTTTTATTGTTCCGGCTGGAAATATGTTTGGTACTGAAGAGAATGGATAGCCAGGTGGAGTAAAAGGGCGCTCCCCCGTTATTGGGACCGGGCAGAAAACCATTGTTGGAGTCTGCATACATGTGTTTGATCAGAGCAAGCTGTTTCAGGTTTCCGACGCAAGTGGTACCGCGTGCTTTTTCTCTTGCCTGATTCAATGCGGGCAGAAGCATTCCTGCCAGAATCGCGATGATAGCGATTACAACAAGAAGTTCTATCAGGGTGAACTGTCTCTTCCGAACTGCTGCGTTACTTTTCATGAGTAATCCTTTCTGTTATATTTTGTTATAAAATTGCCTTACTTCAAGAGAAATGACACCCGCCAATTTCCCTGTTTTCCTGTTTGTGTTTCGATCCGGATCCTGTTAAGAGATCTTCCCCATGCAAGACGCTGGTTTATATCTGTAACCTTGATTTTTTCTACAGAGATACTGCCGCCTTCGACTGTTACTTCTGCATCTCCGATGAATAATTTCCCGTCACGCTGCACTACTTTCGCAGGCGTGAAGAAATTTGCATAAATATCGTTCTTTTCAGCATCGGAATCCCAGCGGTCCCGCAGCTCCAGAATTTTTGTCTTCCGGTTGTAGACAAGCTCCCGGACGAAGGATTTCAGTTTTGCTTCCGGAGAATATGCTGTTGTAAGATCCATTCTGCAGCTGACAAACTCTTTTTCCTCCTGATAACTCATTGCATGGGGAGCAGGGGGGGCAAGTTCGAGCTGTCCAACGTCATTAAACAACGGAATATTATGTCCTCTGCTGTTCATAATATCATTTTTGAAACGGTTTTCGTTAAAAGTGTCCCGCGTATATTCAGGCTTGCCAAGATCAATGATTACCGGTTTATCTTTGAAAAACAACATGAAATGTCCGATATCAAGATGATGATGGCTCCAGGCATGACCGCGTTTTACCGCAAGAGTCATATCATTCTGCCGCATCACAAAAACCTGCATTTTATCATAAAAAGATAACGGTTTTCCTGTAAATTTTACTTTTCCGGTTTTTGCCGGAAGCCAGAAAAGATATCCGAGCATATTGAAAAATTCACGGGTAATATCCTGGAAATCCAGTTTTTTCACGCACTCAAGAGCCATATTTTTCAAGGGCTGGCTGTTGACTCTTTCCCCGAATCGGTAAATCACCCAGGCCGGATATTTTGCAGTGGATATATTGTCGCCGAAATTCATGCTGTTGCCAGAAGTCATGCGGGTATCTGCAATATATTCCGCCATCATTTTGACTTTCGGATCATCGTCCCATTCCCCCATCAACTCAAAGAAACCGAGCATTTTTCCGGGGGAAACTGCCCAGTACGACGGCCCTTCAAAACAGAAACCATCTTCCGGGTAGCGCCGTATAAAGTTTTTGATAGCTGTATAAAGTTTCTGAATCAGAAGTTCCCGCCGTTCCGGTTCATCGCGTAACGCCCAGATAATGGCACAGAGTGAGTTCGTGCAGCACCAGGGAGTCCAGTTGTTGATTCCCTCAAACCAGAACGGATCCGGTCCGTTTTCCAACGGAACTGCGATACGGCTGACGATTTTATCTTTGATCATTTTTATGAAGTTCGGAGAGATTGCTTTGATCTCTTCTTCCAGCAGATTCATTGTCAGCGCAAGCACTGCTGCTGTTTCTGCATTGAACAAGTCGACGATCTCAACAGGGAATTCCGGGAACGGATCATCCTGCAGCCGGCAGTGAGCCGGAACGCACCAGGTATGTTCTGAAGTGATCTCCCAGATATAGTCTATGATCCTGTCAAGATATTTCCCTTTATATTCAAAGCACTCAGCGACAGCAAGGATTCCGAGATTCTGTCTGCGCAGAAAGTAAGGCGTTTCCAATTTATTCCGGTTTCCGTTCCGGACGAAATTCATGAAAAGAGATGCCGTAAAATCGGGGATCGGTTCTTTCAGTAGCTCCCCGGCTCTTTTGAGAATATCTTTTTTCAGCCCTTTATTGAGCGGTTTCCCGGCAATGGCTGCCCAGGCCTTCCGGTCGGATGCCGGTGAAAATATCTGTTGCGGCGGTATTTTCATAATTCACCTCTCTCTGGACAAATTTTTCACTGTGCTTTCTTTTTCAATAAGATACGGCTGCGTAAAATATTCCATATCAATCGGGTTGTTCATAAGCAGGTTGAGAATTCCGAAGTACAGATGATCCGCAGTCTCTTTCACATTTTCCGACATTGTTGTTAACGCCGGAACCAGACTTTTCCCGAAACTCTGATTATCAATACCAATAACAGCCAGATCTTCCGGGATCTTCAATCCGGTTCGGGCAGCATATCCATAAACGCCCAGAGCCATGATATCACAAGAGGCAAAAATCGCGCTGATCTGCGGATCTTTTTTCATCAATTGAGGCATCAATTTCCCCGCAGATTCCAAATCCAGTTCTGCCACTTCTACCATACTGAGTTTAACCGACGGATGTCTTTTGGCATAATCCATTGCCCCGGTATAACGTTGATGAAAAATAGCCTGGGGATAGTGCAGCTGTGTCGCAAGAATACCAATATGAGTATGACCACAATCCTCAGCAAGATGGCGCATCGCTTTGTAGCCTGCGTTGTAATTATCCGTGATGACATAAGGAAAACGGTTGGACCGCTGATTCAGCTTTATTACTTTACAATCCGGATATTTACGCAGGAGCGTATCCAGCAAAAACTGTTTCTCACTATTGATAAATACAACGCAATCCGGAGTAAAACTGCATTCATTTACCTGATTTTCCGAAATGAAAATGTGAACACTGATGTATTTCTCAAACAGCTGCTTTGTCAGCAGCTCCAGTGTATCGGTATAAAAAGGCATGGAAAGATTGATGAGCGAAGTCAAAAAAATCACATTTTTCCTGAAATAAGGATTGCTGACTGCTTTCGGATTTACCCTGACACACCGCCCGTGTTCTCCTGATACAAGTTCCCGGGACTGCAGCAGGGACAGGCTCCGTTTGACTGTGGAGGGACATACCTGGAATATTTTCGCCAATGATATAATAGACGGCAGTGTATCCGGATATGTGCCGTTTTTAATATCCGTTTCAAGTTTTTCTGCTATTTGGATAAAGTCAATAGACATAAAGTTGTCTCCAACTAGGTTAACCAAGTTCTACTATACACGTTAAGTTTTATTTGTCAAGAAGAATTAACAGAAATTTGTAATAAAAAATCAAAAAAAAATCAGTTGATATTCCGCAGAAGAGAGAATTGACAGAAATTTGTGACCCTCAATGATCGTACACTCTCGAACTCCGGTAATGTTAGATAAACAAAAAAACGAAAAAAAATGGGACGCCGATCAATATCCAGCTTGTAAAAAAGAATCTTGGTGATATAGTAAAACAAAAGACATGTTGTTTTGATGGTCAGTCGAAATAAAAAGTGTGTAAAATTCATGGCATCTCTATGAGGAACTGAACCCGATATGAAATTTGATTTTCCAAAGAAAATTTTTATGTCGATCCTGATTGGTGTTTGTATAATTCCTTTGCTGACTGGATGTATGACCCATTTTCTCTGGGATCAGGGAACTGTTAGCCGGATTTCAGATCGAAAGATCACAACGACTGAAAAGACTGTTCATTTTCAGGCAAAGGAAAAAATGAAATATCCGTTTCCCCCGTTCTATTGGACATCCGAACAGAATCATGACAGGGTTTTTACTGCAAAGTCCGGGGTCATGTCGGAATGGGTTATAGAAACAGACTCCAACGCACCCCGATTCAGCCGGAAATTCGGTCTGCCGATGTACCGCCTGCCGGAGAAAAGCATATTGCTTCGTCCCGGTGATCAGGAACCGGATGGTAGTTATCATGTCCGGCAGACACTTCTGAAGATGCACCCGGATGATGTCAGTTTTTTACAGAAGCCGTTTCTGTTTTGCGGATACAGCGTTGACGGTAAGTTGATTACAACGTTACAGATCCCCGTCAGTTTTCAATCTGGAAAATTGAAATGCTGTTTGCCGGAAGGTTCAGAAATTGCTGTCCGGGAAGATTACGTCTGGGAACAAAGCGGATTGCCCCGTATCTGGACGTATTTCTGGACTCCATTGACAGTGATCTGTGATATCGTTTTATGTCCGGTTTATTTTGTGCTGTAACGCTTTTGAATACCGCTTGAAGTAATTCAAAGCGTAAAAAGGCAATTTCAAAAGTCTTCAAAAATGGCAGAAAATTCTTGTTGCGATCTGCAAATGGAGCGTTTTCGGCTTGTCCTCCATAGCTTCAGCGAAGGAGGATGGTAGCCACGCTCAAACTACCATTTCCAACTCATCAACAATCTTTTTTCAGCCAAATTTTGCCGGACTTTTGAAATTACCTCTACTGTTATTTTTTTCTGGTAACCCGGCGGAACCATTTGAGACCTGTCTCGGGCCAGTCTGAAACAGGATTGTTTGTTTTTGATATTCCATAACCATGCCCACCTTTGTCCCAGATGTGCATTTCACAGGAAACACCTGCACGCAAGAGTGCCAGATGCCATGCAAGAGCATTCTCGACTTTGATCGGATCATCCGCCGTTTGTACAAGAAATGTCGGAGGCGTAGTTTTGTCTACCTTGAAATTGCCTGCCAACGTGAGGTTCTTAACATCCTTAACCAGATATGCCGGATAGATCAAAGCGGCAAAATCCGGACGGTACTTGAGTTTATCCGCTTCATCCGTTGCCGGATAGGGTTCTCCGGAAAAAGCAGAAACTGATGCACAAAGATGTCCTCCTGCAGAAAAACCGATAACGCCAACCCGTTGAGGATCAACATTGAATTCTTTTGCCCGGTAACGGACGAGCCTGATCGCTCTAGCCATATCTGTGAGCGCAGCATCTCTGCGCTGTGGACAACGGTACTTGAGAATGAATGCGTTAAATCCATTTTTCTGGAGCCAGCGTCCGACTTTGATCACTGGCTCCCAAGCTACATACGAATAACCGCCGCCGGGAGCAATGATCACTGCCGGACGCGGTTTACCGCCCGGAACAATAAAAGGATAGATCTCCGGATCAGAAATCTGAGAGATCCTGCGCGTTTTGCTTTTTGGTCTGATAAGAATCTCTTTTCTGCCGGAATCTTCAGGAACAGCGAATGGAACCGGATGGTTCTCCCAAATACGCACCGGCTGGATATCATCTGCCACAAATGACAACGATTTCGTGTTTTTTCTGCAGCT
>SUVT01000052.1 GCA_015061845.1 Lentisphaerota bacterium | reverse complement strand
GAAGGTGTGAAGAGTTTGCCTGCGGCAAACGTGAAGTGCGCCCTGACGGGCGTAAGGATGTGCAGTTTTTATGAATTTTTTTGAGGCAATACAACGGTAAAACACCTATTTGACAAGTAACACTCACCAGGAGTTCAATCAGCGTGAACGCTGATTGAGAAGCATACTTCCGGTGCATGAAAGCCTGCTTTGCAGGAAAAAGCCATTCTTTTACTGATTTTTTTAGATACTGTAATGTAAGCACATATTTTATATGCCGTATTCCTCCAAAAATCAACTGCGTGAACGGCTTTACTGTAGAGCAGAATCTGTCATTGAAGCTAATCATAAATAAGCCTTTCTGTTTTATTTTACGTTAATATTTTGAACCGTATTCCCTTCCAACATTTCAATGTTGAAAGTAAAAGTTGAATATGTTTTTATTTTCCGTGACGATAATCTCTGAAGCAGGATCCGCAGTGTTTTTGTCAGTTCCGGACCGGCAGATGTGATTTGATAAACTCCGGTCTCAGGCATGGCTGAACCTTCATAAGCAGCAATCGAAAGATCTTCCGGGACTCGGACACCTGCTTTTAAACAAGCGCTCAGAAACATCGAAGCAACTTCGTTTGTATAACAGAATACGGCACTGGGACGATCTCTGAATCTCAAATAGCGTTGCACACTTTCTTCGATCATTCTCTTGCGTTCTGAACTTTCTGAATCATCCCATTTAGGCAAAACGATTTTCAGTTTCCGGTTCAATGGGATTCCATGTTCCAATAACGCCTGAGTATAACCATCCTGTTCCGGTATATTCAGCGGGTTTGTGGAAATACAGAGAATCCGCCTGTGGCCATTTCTGATAAGATACTCCACTGACATTTTTTCTCCAAGGCATCTTGGAATCTGAGCACGGTCGATCTTCCCGTCCAATTCAATATCTCCGGAACGGAGCACCACCACCCGCTCCGGATGTTTCAGTAAAACCTTAATTGTGCGCGAATCATATATGGAATACATACAAATGTCAGCATTGGGGTCTTCAAGCTGTGCGGCGATGATTTCCGGTTCGCTATTAGGAAACAGACGGTTCATATTGATAGTGACTCTGGTATAATTATATTCCTGAGCTATACGGGAAATCTTTTGCGCCAGTCTGGAATAGAAAAACGATTCCAAAGTTGGGATCCAGATGTGAAGCGAACGGATTTCCGAACCATATTGCGGATGTTGAAATGTTCCTTTTCCCGGAATGGTATACAGGACCCCTTCGCGAATCAACTCCTTGACGGCCTTGTTGCAAGTAGCTGTGGTTGTGTGATAGTGGGCAGCCATTTCCCGGCGTCCCTCCAGTGGTTTGGAAACATATTTCCCACTCTCTATTTCATGTCTGATTATACGCTTGACTTCTATGTACTTACAGCGTTCCAACATTTCGCAACTCCTTTTTTAAAACCGAAAATATCAATCAATGCTATCACAGTTAACGTTTAAATTACATGATTTTTTTAAAAATTCAAGCATTAAAATAAAAAAAGTACTTTTTTCTTACAGATTTCTCAGTTTTCGTGTCAAAAAAGAGTATAGACGCAAAACAGATGGACTGTCATGGGGACTCTGTCTGCCAATAGGGGCGTGGCGTGGCGATTGCAGCAAGATTCGGTTAAGTGGCAAAAAGCACCGAAAAAGCCCTTGTGAAGCAGTTTTGTAAAAAAAACTTCACAGAATTTTTGTTGTTATTGTCCTGAATTTTGTGAAAAACATCACTACTGTCCGGTAAAAATTTCCGGACTTGATTGAAAATTTCGGGACTTGCTATATATTAAAAACGCTCAAATCCTTAATATTTAACAATCAGAACAGCTGAACGGTTATGGGATTTGACACTTGGACTTCCCGAAAAAGAAAATGGTTATGGTTTGATAGATGACTGTACTACCAGCAGATCCGGGGAAAAACAGGTTAATGGAGTTATGCTTCGGTATGATGATCCCTGGAGACCTGATCAAAAAGATGATTGTTCCAGAAGAGCCAGTTATTTAGCAAAGACCAATACCAAAGGAAGTTCCCCGAAAAGACAAAGAGAGTTATTTTCTTCAAGAATCCCCCAAAAACAAACTTGACATTGTGCGATTTTACAATAATATCCATGCAGCAATTAATCTGTATCAACAAGATTACAATACTCTTTTCATTCCTTTATTTTTTTGCTGATTGCGCTTGAAAACAGGGCTGAGAGATGATATATTCCATCGTCTTCCGATTAACAGGGATGAGGGGTTGATTCCCGGTCAGGAGATGACAAAACAGTACATAAAATTTGCCCCAAATTTGCCCCACAAGTGACGTTTTTACCCCGAATTTGCCCCATAAAGCGGGAATCTGGCGATGAAGTGCCATTATGTGCCAAATTTGAATAGAAAATGGAGAAAAATGTTGTTTTTTGAGTCCGAAGTGAAATAAAAAGATTTATCCTTCTTCGGCACCACTTTTTTATTCGATTTTCCCTTTATTCCCCTTGAATGAAAAATATGATATTTTCCTGTAATGTTAACAGCAGGGGAAATGTGGATTTTTTTTGAGTTCCCGAATCAGGTATGCAGAAAAACGCCAGACACCAAGTTCATCGGGATGGATTCCATCGATCGTTCCCTCAAAGTCATTGCCCATGGCATTTTTCATGTCAATGAGATATAAAAGCGGGAACTCCTGCTGCAGCTGCTTGACGATCCGGGCTGCAGTTTCCCGTTTTTTATTATGCGCCTGTACATTTTTCCGGTAAAGCCACGCATTCCGGCGGTCGGCATCGGTCAGCAAAATAACAGGGATATCTTTTCCGACAGAGCAAAGTTTCCGGAGAAAGATTTCCATACGCTCTTCCAACAGGGCAGCATCGGCATTGGGCAGAGGATCAATCAGATAACAACAGGGCTTCAACTCTGAAAGCAAATCTGCCATTCCCTCTTCCAGTTTGGCAGAACCGGAAAATCCAAGATTAATGACAGGACGGTTGAACGCACGTCCAAGGATCTGCGTGATCCCGTTCCCTGCCCGGGAACCATACGATCCATGGATGATACTGCTGCCATAATAAACAACAGGCTGAACATCTCCCGGCTGACACCAATCAAAAGAAGCACCGGGATCTGTTCCCACTTCCAAACTCCGGAGACAGTTGCGGAACGGAAGGTAAAGGCGCACGTTCCGTTTTTTCTTTGCAAGCTGTACGAAAGCAGGAACTTCATTGATGTTTGCGGAAGCCGTCAATGCAACTGCAAAACGCCATTTTTTCCCGACCAGAACATATAAGTCCATCCCGCTTTCAGCACAGTTGTTGAAGTTCGGTTCACCCCGGACATCATCTTCCACTTCCCAGCGGATGGTCACGTTTCGGGAATCCGTCATGAATTCAGCATACATTCCGGAAGAGTTCCGGCGCATTTTCCAGACTTTCTCCGGCAGATTTTTCTCTGCATGAGCGGGCAATCGTCCGAATTCCGGTTCTGTCTGAGCCCAGCCCCGTCCGAAAACAACCTCCGGTGTGATTTTATGCCAATCCATTTTCTCTCCTGTCAATCTGATATAACTTTCAGCCCGGCGGGGATATCCGTCTTAACCTTGCCGGAACGATCGGCTTCCACTGATATCAAGCCGTACTGAGACGGTACAGTTCCGCGAACAAATTCCAAGTCGCCCAGATCGGGTTTGATACTGACACAGCCGGGGGCGACAAAGCTCACGCCGAGCACCCGTTCGGAAAGGAACGGAGCCGGACCGCTGCTCCAGCCGTGACTCAGGCTGTGGCGCAATCCTTTATAGCAGTAATTGCCGTAATCGCCGTGGATATCTTTCTTTCCCGGCACCGGCATGGAGTCGATCCCATAAGCATTTTCGATCCAATCCAGATTGAAATCTTCCCAGAAACTGGTCGCACCGAAATCCAGCATACCGCCCCAGTATTTCCGGATGAGTTCCAATGCCGGAACCGTCGGTTTTGCCTGAAGCATGTAATAACCGTAGAACGTGCTGACATTGCGGAACGGTTCATGAGCCAGCACATCCCGGCGGTCGGCAAGTCCGGTAATGGTCAGCAGAGCAGCCGGGGCTTTCCGTCCGGCAGGATCGGGAACGTGACTGCGGAGCAGCTGTTGAGCCTTAACTTCCTCAGAAGCATCTTCGCCAATATAGCGCAGCAGTTTTTCACCGGACTGCATCATCCAGAGCATGAGAGCCTGGATCCCGGCATGTTTTGCTTCGGGGGAATCCTCATTGGGCCAGTCAAGGAAACGTCTCGCCGGAACCTCTTCCACGCCGTCTTCCCGGATGTAAGAACGGTGCATTGCAAGAATGGACTTGATGAACGCCAGATTTTCCCGGATGAAGTCCGTATCACCGGTCACGCAGAGATAATCCCACAAGCTGATGATGAACCAGCAGGAATAAGTATAAATCATATTGATCGGCTCATTGGGCGGGGTCTGCCGGATTAGAAAATCAATGGAATCCCGGATGATCGACGGATCATCAAAAGCACAAAGGATCGTCTTGATTTCAGGGTGCATGTCGCCCATCCAGACAACGCGGTCCCTCTTGGCACCGTCATAAATATAATCCTGCATACAGAGATGCACTGTACGGACAGCGGTTTTCCAGATTTGATTCAGCCGCTCATCGGAAGACTCAAACGAACCGGTCACTTCCAGATCCCGTTCCAGGACGACTCCGATGAGGCTCTGGATCCACACATCTTTTTCGGATTCATTGCTGATCCGGACAAAACGGAAGACGGTATTTCCATATTCAAACTGACCGTAGTTCGGCAAATCCACGAGGGCATCTTTCCGGGAACAATCCTGATTCGATGCGCCCAGCGTTTCACTGACGGATTCCCCGAATTTCAGACGGAGCGAAGCGTTTGCAGTATAAGGATTGATACGGATCCCGCCATGGAACGCACTCCCGAAATCAAGGATCACACTTCCCCCCGGATGCAGAACAACCGGGTCGGGAAGATAATGGATCACATTCTGAAAAACGGTGCTGTCCACCAGAATTTCTGCGCGTTCCACCTTTTCGGAGAAAACGATCCGGTGGACCGGACGATAGAATCTCGTCCGTGGATCCCGTATGTAAGAACTGTTAAAATTCATGCGATAAAACCTTTATTTCTCCGGAAGCTGTCTGATTACAAAATCATCAAAGAAAATCGTTCCGGTCTTGCTCCAGCAGGAACCGATCCGGACTTTCAAATAAGCCGGCAGCAGATACGGAGTTGTGAAGTTGAATGCCAATGTTTTCCAATCACCGGACTGATCTCTTCCCAGAAGGTCGCTGTAGAAAACAGAATTCAAGGATTTCCCATCTTTATCACACCAGTCGGAAGAGAGCAGTGCAACATAAGGTTTTTCGACTCCGACACTGCGGTATTTCACTTCGATGCGGTAGGTTCCCTTGCGGGTGATCGGGAAGATCTTTTCGATCACAGTACCGTTCATCGTCGGCAGGAAACGGAGTTCCAGAGCATCGGATCCGTCATACCCGGCTTTCGGAGCAATGAGAACACTGCCGGTATGCTTGATATTGGGAGGCTGTATCCATTGTCCGAGACCTTTATTGAAGTTATCCTGAAAGAAAACCTTTGTAAAGGACTCAGGACTGATCATCCGGGCATAACGGTTCTGGAGCCAGAATTGACATCTATTGCGGCGTTCCCGGAAACCGGACCGGATATATTCTGCACGGACTTTACAATCCCCTGCGGGAGCAAGTTTGCAGACCATATCAAGATCCTTTTCGCACTCTTCAAAGAAGTCTTTATCCAAGTCAAGCAGATAGTCATGCCAAGTCGGGATAAGATAAGTTCTGGCACAGCGTTTGAACCAGTCGCCTTTGGGCATATCTTTTGTCCAGAACTTTTCAAACCGTTCGTAATAGCGTTTCAAATAGGGTGTTGCTTCCGGTCCGACAGCTGTCCGGCACCAGTCATCAATGATCTTGTTTTCATCCTGGAACGGATTCCAGAGCAGCTTGTAAGTCATGTATGCCAAAGGACCTTCTGCCCAGGTCTGTTCATGAATGCCAAGGGGGGTATGCTGAATGAATGCGTGACGGACCCGCAGTTTGTAGCCCTCCCGCAGCTGATTTGCAATATGGTGCAGCGTGATGCGGGGAAGTGCATATCCGTTGCTTGCATAATAATCCCACCAGCAGACTTCGGCGGCAATATCGGACCAGCTTTTCTGCCGTTGCATATCCATTGCTTTCCGTTCCGGATCGACCCAGTTCAGACGGTCATAGGTAATGACCGGAACCAGTGACGGATGGAGTTTGAATCCTTTCGGCGCAATAGATGTGTGGTTGTACGCAAAAACAGAGAATTTTGCTTCCGGATATTTCTTTGTGACCCCTTCCGCGATCTTGTTGCAGAACTGCAGATACAGCAGAGAACGGTCCTTGGAACCGAATATATGCGGCACATCATTGGCAGGATAGAACTTTTTGCAGTTCTCACATTCACAATAGCCGTTGCCATCGGTCTGACCGAGACTCCATGTCCGCAGGTCCGGATCCTTTGCAAAGGCATCGCAAATCATCCGGACGGCTTCTTTTACAACTGCCGGATTGGTCATGCAGGGCTGCCAGTGAACAGTCAGCTTCGGAGGGGCAGGAATAAACCGTTTGCCGTCAATGATGGGATAGAAATCCGGATTGGTTTTACCATACTTTGCAGCGGGAAACATCTTGTAAAGATTATGTCCGATAGCAAGACGGTACGGCGCGCGTCCCCGGAGGAACGGATACCAATCCTGATACCGTTTCCGGGACCAGTGACGGTTTCCGCTGTCAAGGATACGGGTGGTATAAACCGGAGCATCGGAAAATTCTTTCATGGGAATATTGAGGTTCTTCAGTTTCGGAACATGTTCTCCGGCAGGTCCGGGGTACAGGAAGCGGACTCCGATGAACCGTTCACAGAATTCGAGGGCACCGAACATAACGCCGTTGGGACCGCCGCCTGTGATCACCATTTTATTGGCTGACGGGAAAGAAAAACGGAATCCTTCCAGATCCAGTTTTCCTTTTTCAATGGTAAAACAGATTTGCGGCGCACCGGCTGGTGCTTCGCTGTATTTTCCGGTGCTTTTGTAGAGATACTTCTCCACAAGCATGGAGGCTTCCAGACATGCCTGATTTTCATCCGGGACAAGCGCAACAACGCTCTTTCCATCTTTGATAATGGGGAAAGTCTTTCCCGCTGCTTCTGCTGCAAATATCAGAGAAAGCAGGGCTATTGCAAAAAGAACTTTTTTGAAAGAAATCATTCTGTCACCTCAATACAGGGTTTTCTCATTTCGATCACAGGGATCTGTTCACCGGGTTTGATCCCGCCTGTTCCGGAAACCACTACGACCTGAAAATATTTCATGCCGGGATCCATCATTCTGAACTTCATGTTGCTGAGAACCTGTCCGCCTGTTCCGTTTCCGACAAAACGGAATCTTCCGCCCTGATAGTGCTGACGGACACCTGTTCCCGCCGGGATCGCAACGCCGATGGGTTTGGCAAAGGTGATTTTCCATCCTTCAGCAGTCTGTTCGATGTTTTTTGGAACCTGTCTGATGATATTTTTATTCGGAAGATCAGAACGATCCGGTTTGGTGTTGTATGCAATGAGATTGCGCTTGTTCCATTTCTTTCCGTTTTTGACAATGATAAAATTGTCAGTTGCGGCGGCAGCTTTTGCCAGCACCGTTTCCGTTGTAACATTCGGATGGGAGGTATAATATTCGATCACCTTTTTATCCTTGTCCAGCGGCAGGAAACCGACGCGGAAAATATTGCTGTCGCTGCCGGGGAGCTGACGGTACATTCCCTTGAATGTGTAAGTCTTCTTTGCATCATAGGGATAGATTTTTGCGGAGAAAAGGGAAACTCTTCCAGTGGCGCGGAGGATTCCGTTTCCATGCACTTTAAGGGGTGATCTTTTTCCCCAGTCTTCAACGCGGCTGAGGTCATAAACTTCTGCGGCGGAACAGAGAGCTGCTCCCATTACCAGAAATGCGGCTGCGATTTTTTTGAAATTCATTTTTCTTTTTCCTTCTATTTGATTTTTGTTTTACTTTTTCGGGGCTTCCAGAATGATTACATCATCGTACTGAATTTTTCCTTTTGTACTGCCGGAATTGCAGAGTCTGATCCTCAGATAACCGGGCAGCTGATACGGGGTCGTAAAGTTAAAGGCAGCAGTTGCCCAATCTTCAGAATAAACGCCGTGGATATCGCTGTAAAAGACGGAATGAAGGATCTCATTTTTGTCATCACACCATTCAGCGGAAATATAGGGGATCACTTTCTCCGTTGTTCCGACACAGCGGTACTTTACTTCTATACGGAAATTCATCGGACGGGTAATGCAGAACGTCTTTTCAATTCCGCCGGTATGTCCTTTTCTGCACAGGAGTTCTGCCGCACCGGTGTTTTGATATCCATCTTTTGCTGTATGAAAAACAAACTTTCCGGGGTATTTCCGGTGTTCATAGATTCCCCATCCGTTAAGACCTTTGTTGAAATCTTCTTTGAAAAAGAGTTTTGTAAAGGCATCTGCACTGTGAAGACGGACATTCTGATTCTGAAGCCAATATTCGCAGCGGTTCCGGCGATTCCGAAATGCAGACCGGAAATATTCTGCACGCTTTTTGCAATCTCCTTCCGGCGCAAGTTCGCAAACTTTGTCCAGATCTTTTGCGCATTCTTCAAAGAAATCTTTGTCAATGACATTCAAATAATCATGCCAGGTCGGCACAAGATAGGTTCTTGCGCAGCGTTTGAACCATGCACTTTTCGGCATTTTCTTCAACCAGAACTCCTCTATGCGGTCAAAATAACGCTTCAAATAAGGTGCAGCTTGCGGTCCGACAGCGGTCACATACCAGTCATTCAAAACTTTGTCCTCATCCTGGAACGGATTCCAGAGCATTTTGAGAACCAGGTATGCCAAAGGACCTTCCGCCCAGATCTGTTCGTTTCCGCCGAAGCCGGAAATCCCCAGCGGCAGATGTTCGATATAGATATGACGGACACGCAATTGATAGCCTTCCCGAAGCTGGCGGGCAACATGATGGCTGGTCACCCGGGGGAGTACATACTGATTGCTGTAAAAATAATCATACCAGCAAACATTTTTTGCAATTGCCGACCAGCTGCTCTGGCGGATCATATCTTTTGCTTTCCGTTCCGGATCGACCCAGTTCAGACGGTCATAGGTAATGACAGGGATCAGGGACGGATGAAGCTTGAAATCTTTCGGTGCAATGGAGGTATGGTTATACGCAAACACTGTAAAGGTCGCTTCGGGATATCTCTTTGTGACCCCTTCGGCGATCTTGTTGCAGAACTGAAGATAAAGTACGGAACGATCTTTGGAACCGAACCGGTGCGGCACATCATTGACAGGATAGAACTTCTTGCAGTTTTCACATTCACAGTAACCGTCACCGTCATTCTGCCCCAAACTCCATGTCCGCAGATCGGGATTTTTCGCAAATGCATCACAGATGATCCGGACAGCCTCTTTCACTACAGCCGGATTTGTCATGCAGGGCTGCCAGTGCAATCCGAGCCGGGGAGGACGCGGAATATACCGTTTTCCATTGATGATCGGATAGAAATCCGGATTTGTCTTTGCATACTTGGAAGGCGGAAACATTTTGTAAAGATTGTGACCGACATCTACACGGTACGGCATAGCACCGCGATGCAGCGGGAACCAATCCTGATATCGCTGCCGTGACCAATGCCGGTTTCCACTTCCCAGAGTACGGGTATAGAATTTCGGTGCATCCGAAAATTCCCTTCTCAGAATATTCAGATTTTTGAGCTTCGGAATATGTTCTCCGGCAGGTCCGGGATAGAGAAAACGAACTCCCAGAAACCGTTCACAGAAATCAAGAGCGGCATATTTGATCCCGTTGGGACCGCCGCCGGTGATCACCATCTTGTCAGCAGCAGGAAAACTGAACCGGAACCCTTCCGGATCCATCTTCCCTTTTTCGATCTGAAAATAGATTTTTGCCCCGCCGGAGGCTGCATTTGCACGGTTTCCTGTACACTTGTAAATATATTTTTCGATGATCATTGCGGCTTCCAGACAGGCTTTATCGTCTTTCGGCGTAATGAATTCAACGACCGTCTTTCCATCTTTCAGAACAGGAAAGGTTTTTTCAGCGGCATTTACAAGGGATATTCCGCACAGAAAAATTATGGCAAAAATCATTTTTCCGTATTTCATTCGGATACCTCAATTCTGGGGTGCCGCATTTCAAACACAGGTGTTTCTTCTCCGGGCTTGATTCCGTTTGTTCCGGAAAGCACGACCGGACGGAAATATTTCGCACGGGGATGCCAGTGGGTGCAGGTAAGATCGCCCAAAACCTGGATCCCGGTTCCGTTTCCGAAGAAGCGGAATCTGCCGCCGGAACCGTACTGCCGGAGAGCTGTTCCGGCGGGAAGATCCACATTGATCGGTCCGATAAATGAAACTTTCCATCCGTCACCGCTCTTTTCGATGGAACGCACTTTGAGCGTGATGGTGTTTTTATAAGAAAGCTCTTTTGCAGTTCCGGCATATGCCGCAAGGGCATTGCGTTTCCAGCCGGAAGCATCTTTGACATAAATTGCCGTATCAGTTGCCGCAGCAGCCTTTATGAGAACGGTATCTGTCTTCGGAACGATGCGCCCGGAGGCAAATTCGATTTCCTGTTTGTTCTTGTCGTACTGTACAATGCCAACACGGAAAATATTGCTGTCGCTTCCGATGAGCTGGCGGTACAAACCTTTGAATTTATATGTCTTTTTGGAGTCATAAGGATAAAATTCAGAGGATAAGACGACCAGTCTTCCGCGACCACGCAAAATGCCTTGAGAATGTTGAGTCAGCGGGGATCTTTCCTGCCAATTCTCAACACGGTCAAGTTTAAAAACTTCTCCGGCAGAACAAAGAAATGCTCCGGCTGTCAGAAGAACAGTTATCATCAGTTTTGAATCCATTGCGTTGCCCTTTCTATGCTGGTATTGCAGTTCCGGCAGTAAAACCTTGACTTACTTGTAAAGTTCAGAGATTTCCACCATGCGATGTTCCCGGCGGGAAATTTCGGCTGCCTGACCGATCGCTGTTGAAAGCAGACCATGCTCGGCTGTGGAGTTCGGGATCACTTCACCGCGCAAGACTCTGCAGAACGTATCGACCAGAGACGGGTCAGCTCCGCCATGACCGCCATCCGCTTCACCGATCTGGTAGGTCACGAACTCATCGCCCCAGCGGGGAGTGATCTTGATGGTACGGTTGGTAAGACTGACTTCTGCGATCCCGCGGTCTCCGACGATGGAGTAAAGACGGTCGCCCTTGTTGCCGATGAAACATTCAAAATGGCTTGCTTTCAAGCCGCCTTCATATTCCACCATGGCGATTCCGTTATCATGATTATCCTTGTCGCTGAGATACATGCACTGGTTTTTCACATAACCGTCTTCTGCGATCTGTTCGGGTCCCCACAAGGGCTTTTCGTGTCCGCCGATATCATAGCAGTCACCGCATTTATCTTTGTAATAGCAGGTGGTACAATCAGGTCCCGGTTCATGACCATCTTCCAGCTCAAAGGGGATCCCCTCTTCATTCAGGACATTGACTGCTGCAAAAGAGGTCACGCGCAACGGTTTCGGAAAACCGAGAAGCCAGTTGAAAATATCAAAGTCATGACTTCCCTTATGGATCCAGAGTCCGCCGGTGTAACAGAACAGACGGTTCCAGCGGCACATATAGGTGCGTCCGCCGCCGTAAAATTCACGGTTTTCGCAAAGGAAGACTTTTCCGAGAACACCGTCATCAATGAGCTGTTTCAGACGGATCAGCACAGGATGATGGCGCAGGTTGAACCCGATCATAACGGTTTTCCCTGTTTTTTCAGCAGTCTGAATGATATCCAAACCGTCTTTGACATTTGTTGCAATCGGTTTGTCGATCAGAACATTCCAACCGTAATTCAATGCTTTGACGGCATATTCATGATGGTAGCAGTCGGGAACGGTGATAATGACACCATCCAGTTTTTCATTGGCTGCCATATCCTCAATGGTGGAATAGATAGCGGGATTGATTCCATACATACCGGCTGCAGCTTCAGCGCGTTTTCTGTTGGTATCGCAATAAGCTGCGATTTCAACATCGTCCCGCTTGTTCAGCAACTCAGTGAAACAACTGGTTCCACGGGAACCGGTTCCGATAATAGCAATCTTCAATTTCTGTGACATAGTTCGTTCTCCTTTTCATTGAAAGATTATAGTATTGTTTTCTTGATATCAATCGAGTTCAGGAACACATTCATCCTGCCAGGTAATGGTGAATGTCCTGTCATCATGGAACTCCACCGGAAGCCAGACATATTGGCTGTCGATGAAATTTTTCATGTTCCAGCGGTCAAAGACCACATATTGTTTTCCGCCGGAGAAGAATCCGCATGCGCCCTGACAGTTCCAGGTCAATTCCGGCCCGGCATCGGTGGCAAGGTCTTCTCCACGGCAGGGATTATCGAATTCAAACCAGGGACCCCAGATATTTTCTGCCCAGAGACCATGGGCGGCATTGGGAAGAAATCCTGTACAGCCGGAAGTCAGCATGTAATAGATGTTGTTGCGTTTGAAAATGACCGGTGCTTCCTGCCAGCGGCCCTGCGCCATGCGGGTATATTTTCCGGTGTGATGAAGAAAATCATCAGTCAGTTCAGCAATGTGGATCGTGCTGTTATCTCCGGATGTATAAAAGTGATAGGCTTTTCCATCGTCATCAAGAAAGAGAGTCTGGTCACGCACGCCCTGCCCGCGTTCAAAATCGCGCCCGACAATTGCGCTCTGTTCGATCCGATAACGCCAATCCGGTGTCCGATCCTCCCAGGTTGGACATTCAGCGATCCGTTTCGGATCTTTGTCCCGCCGGGTCACATCCATGGGCCAAACGCCTTTTTCAGCACGCTCGGCATAGAGGAACTCAAAGGGTCCCAGCGGTGTATCTGAAACAGCCACACCCATATCGGCACGGGAGTGATCTTTGTTGGCACTGTGAAAATACATCACGAATTTTCCGGTCTTTTTACAGAAAAGCACTTTCGGGCGCTCAACCCGTTCACCGCGCAGAAGCGGACTTTCCGGATCGTCAACCATGTCTAAAGCACAACCGTGATCTGTCCAATGTTCCAGATCAGATGAGGAATACACATGCACCCCATACTTCCATGCGAACCGTCCGTCGAAGCCTTCCGTTTTATGTTCGCCGTACCAGTACCAGACACCCTCATGTTTCAGGAAACATCCGCCATGAGCGTTAATATGCTGACCGTTCGTATCGTAAAAGAACTGACCGTTTTTCATGAATACTTCCTTGCTTGCAATTTATTGAGTGACCGGAGGATATCCGAACCAGAAGTTATGAATATCGCTGGCGGCTTTGCTTTTACCATCCATGCGGGGAATGATGGAAATATAATAACTGTATTTCTTTTCGCTCACGCTTTCAACATGTCCATCCGCCATCGTAAAGTTCAACGATCCTTTGTGCGGCAGATACATCTTCGCAAGATCTCTGACAATATCGTTTGCTCCGCCATCAATACGGTAATGTTCTGCCGGAACAGGACGCCCGTCGGCATAACCATGAATTTCTCCGAACACATTGACGCTCGAAGCGAACCTGATCGTACTCCATTTTCTATAATGGAAAAAATAATGTTTCTTGGTTGTTTTGTCGGATTCATCAAAACCATGCCCCTGTACGACGCTGGAAATATTTACATGATAGTCCGCACGGTAGGGTTTATCATTTTGTATATAGATGGGACGATCCGGGTGCTTCGGCATGGAAGGACAGATGAAATGATTGAGATTTTTCATATAATTTCTGTAAAAAAGCCCTCGCCAGTCATTTGTGGTTGTTGAATAACCGTCGAAATCATTGACATAACTCTGATTGACAAGTCCGATCTGCTTCATGTTGTTCACACAGTTGCTTCTGCGTCCGGATTCTCTTGCATTGTTCAATGCGGGAAGAAGCATCCCTGCCAGAATTGCAATGATTGCAATCACTACAAGCAGCTCAATCAATGTGAATTTTGAAACATTTCTTTTTTGAAACGGAGAGAAAAGCAATCCTGTCCTCATAAAACACCTTCCTTTGGTTGATTCATGTTATATGCCGGTACGAAGAAGATTTTCCACCAGCTTTCCTTCTCAATACCATTTATTATTTTTTCTATCGCTAATATATCATATATTTACTCTGCAAACAAGCATAAAAAACTCATTTATGTATCCGAAATGCTCATTCTTTATTATAACACACAAAATGAATAAAAGAGAATCGTTTTCAAAAGGAAAGCATCAGGTATTTTTTGATTTTGTGAAAGTTCCGGAATAATATATCAGGAACAAAAGGAATAAAAGTAAGCTTTTATATACAGAAAATCTCTCTAAAAATGCTCAATATTTTTTTTGACATAAACAGGGGTTTTCCCTGTAATTTTATGGAACTGCCGGCTGAAATAATTTCTGTTGCCGAAGCCCAGTTCTTCTGCAATATCATCCACAGTTTTATCCGAAGTGCGCAGTAATGTCATAGCTTCTGCGATCCGGAGCTGCAACTGATACTGCCGGGGAGAAGTTCCGGTAGCAGCCAGAAAATTCCGCTGAAGCGTTGCCCTGGACATACCGGCGACCTGACAGAGTTTCGATAAAGGGCATGGCTCCTTGAAATGGCGGTTCAAATAGGAAATCACTCCGTTGATATGCAGGAAGATCTGCGGGTTCCGTCCCTGCTCATGGGAATAGATCCTCGCCAGTCTGCTCAGCATCATCATAAAAGTCCCAAGCATGGAAAAACGATAACCTGAAGGACGGGTCTCATCATCGTGATGAAGCTGAACCACAAGTTTCTTCATCTCAAGGAAATCTTCTTCCGGGAGATGTACAAAGGGACATTTCCCGCCATCCGGATCCCTGCCGTGAAAAACAGCATTGAACCCGGGAAGAAGCGGAACATCTATCAGCGGGATCGGCAGACGGTCAGGAAGAAATACAATATTCACAATCGCAAAATCTTCCGAACTGTTCCGGTAAGAGTGGGCTGTCCCGGGCGCAACAACAAGAACATCCCCCCGCATGACCGGGTGCGATGTCTTGTTGTAATGATGTACAGACTGTCCCTGCAGGATCAGAACCAATTCCACATAAGCATGCTGATGCTCCAGCGTATCCTCCTGCGGTTCCCGCCAGAATACATGCAGCGGAAAATTCGTAACAGGTCCGCTGTTGGAAGCTGTAAAAGTTTTACATTCCAGCATGAATGCCTCCGCCCGGGTATTTTATCCGAAGAGATTCTCCGGTTCGGAAGGTTCTGCAGCAACGGTAAAGGTAAGATTCTTCACCATTTTACGCAGTTCCGGCAAATCTGTAACACCGAGAATTCCGGGGAGCATACAGGAGAGCGGCCAGAGTGTGACCTCTTTCCGGAGCATGGATTCCCAGGATTCCGGCCCACGCTGCAGTTTGACCGCAACCGGGATATCAGAAAGAACAGCTGCCAGCAATGCCGGAACTGTCCCCTGACCTTCTGCAAGCAATGTGATGTTTTTCACTCCACGTTCTTTCAGCAGTTCCAGGGCACAAAGAATATCCCGCACCTTTCCGCCTAGATACGGACGGTGGAACATATAACCCAGAGAGTTGTAATGATAGTCGTAACCGTACTGCTGGAAGAATTTCCGGCTCCAATGATCGCATCCGGTCGGAACGAGTTCGCCAACCCCGCGAACATCCAACGAGAACAGACGTTCATCGGCTTTGGTTTTGACTTTTTCAACCTCGGATTCCGCATCCAGATGAGGAATGTAGAGAATTGCTTTTTCCGCTGCCGGGATATGGAACAGGGCATCCTGACAATGAAGTTTCAGCATACTCATAACTTCGCCCGGTTCCGTTTCCAGAGCATAACGGCATGTCGCAGTATATTTCCGTTTTTCGCCGTAACGGAGACGCAGCACACGGTAATAGGGAACTTCGATTTTTCCGATCTGAAGGATCTCCGTCAAAGTCTTTTGCATCTCCTTGCGGGAAAGCTTCTTGCGTTTTGCGATCAAGGCATCTGCAAGTTCGTTGATATAAGTGAAAAGCGGCTTGTTGACTTTCAGGTTTTTCACAACACCTTTCGGAGCTGCCCAGGTCTCTTCTTCCGGCAGAGGTTTCAGTTTTTCATCTTCTTTCGGAGACTTCTTCTTACCCAAGCCATGCAGATTGAAGAAGGAGTACATCTGCAGACGGTTTGCAGTTTTATATCCGTGACTGTCAGGTCCGACAAAGACCTTGACATTATCTTCTGCGCCGAGCAGAGAATAGATCGCCTTAGCATCCTCATAAGCCTCCACCGTTCCACGGGGATCAAAAAAGTCGTTTTTCTGTCCCATGATCAAAGTCGGACGGGGTGCGCGTGCGATGACGAAGTCTGCCATATCCAGACCATACCGGAGCATATCCGGCGGCATCTGTTCGATGTCGGCAGGGAGTTCATTTTCCACTTCGTGCTGCCAGGTCGTGATATAGCAGCTGGGAGCCGCCATGATCAAACGGTCATCAAGAGCATTGACAAATGTGGTCATCGTTCCGCCGCCGGAGTTACCGGTAACTCCGATCCGGTTCGGGTCGACTTCCGGCAATGTCTGAAGATAATCGATCCCGCGGATGGCATCCCATGCGCGCCATGCACCGAAATATTCACCGCACAAATGGAGCTGTTTTCCCTGCATATTGTGGGCATTGCAGCAATGAAGATTGTATTTTTTCGTCAAAGCAGCAGAGAACTGATGCCGTTCCCCCTGATTGACCGGATCGATCGAAAGAACCACAAACCCCTGTTTGGCAAGGTTTATGGCACAAGTCTGATAAACACTGTCAGCTTTCCCGATTTCTGAATGTCCGCAAAGGAAAAGAACTCCAGTGGCATTTTTAGCTTTGTCGGGAATAAAAAGCATTGCGGTCACAGGATATTCCGGACGGCTGTAATAAACGACATTACGGAGCGTCATACCCGGCAGTTTCCGTTCCCCGGTAATGACGGGATCCAAAGGACATTTTTCTTTCGGAAGATCAAAGGCTCTCAAAATCTTGGCACGGACATCTTTGACATAAGCCTCTGCATCTTTTTTCGTTTTGATTTTTGCAAGACGGGCCTTTCTTTCTGCACAAACTTTCCGGACTTCATCGACATAATAATTCTGAACAGCGTTTCCGTACAGCATCAGACACTCCTTTTTTATAAGCTGATTGTAAAACTCTTGTTTGCGGAAAAAATAGCATAAAAAGACAACTTTGTCAAGCAGAAATTACTCTTTTCAAACAAAAAAAATGGGGCTGATGAACAGCCCCGTCATAAATTCAGAGAATTTCCAGATCGCCCAATGGAAAATGCTGCTGACTTCCATACACATCAGAATCCAGTGCGGAACCGGAAGAACAGCTCCGGGCAAGCACCACCTTGATCGTCAGGATCCGTTCAAACGGTTTGATCACAACTGTTTCAGGATCAGCTTGATACAACTTACTGACTGCTTCAACAGTAAAGGAGGGGGAATTCAAAACCGCATGATAACGCTCCGGAGAGTCAAACATCAGGTCGATCGTCACCTGAAAAGGTCCGGCATTTTTACTGCGGCAGACCATTGCCATGTCATATAATTTCATTGTATGATCCTTATTTCCGGTTGAAAGTTCAAGGGCAGATCCGTGATGTGATAGAGCGCGAACTCGTACACTGCACCGCCGGAAAAGTCCGACGGAGAAAAGGGAAATGCCAGATTTCCGGCAGTCGCTTTTCTGTCAGGAAAACCCTGATGCAATGCTTTGGAACGCGCCAACCCGATCAGAGCATCCGCCTTTTCCTGCGTGGGCGCAATGGCTTCAATGACCAGCCCGACTTCTTTCGGCAGGGGATAGTCGGAAGATTCCAGTTTGCCCATGACAGCATCCAGACCGTACCGCAGAAAACGCAGGGAATATTCCCCTTCTTTTACAAAGTTTGCCGACTCAGCCACCGCAGCACGAACACCGGCTTCAATCTCTGCAAGATGCTTGATTGCAGAGGGATCCCGCAATCCGGCAATGGTGATGGAACGGGATCCGGCAAGTCGCGCGCCTTCCAGTTTTGTTGTCACTTTTTCAGCCGGAACAAGCTGGCTTCCGGAAACTTTTACTTTCCGGTCGCTCAAAGCTTCAAAGCTGCAGTTGCTCAAGTCGATTTTTCCTTCCGGCTCATAAAAACAGTTCGGATCGGGCTGTTCATAAAGAGAGTGTGCCGCCACAGAATCCGGAGTACATGCCCGGTGCGGGTTTGGCGGTTCCACCGTGAAGTGGTCGTGATACATTTCCACTACGAGCGAGTCGTTCGCGCCCACAGGGCGGGCACATAATGCACCGCATTCCGCGATTTTTGCCGCATGAAGTGCCAACCCCGCCGGGAACCCGTGATGGATCGGATAAGCTGCGAAAATCGCTGTATCGCAGCATCTTCCGGCAACGATCACATCCACATTCTGCTTCAACGCTTCAATGATCGGTTCCGTTCCGAACTGCGCCACAGGATTGCAAAGTTTATCCGCCATTTCCGGGTCGAAAGCTGGTGCGCCGCCGCAGCCGGTCAGGTGTCCGTTGGCAGCTTCTTTCACAAACGCTTTCTCCAAATCGGAATAAATCACTGCAACTTTCAGCGTAAGTCCTTTATCGGTAGCAATTTCCGAAATAATCTCCATAACGCTATCGACATGAGGTTTTGCGCCGGAACCGCCGGCACTTCCGATGATCAGCGGGATTTTTTTCTCTTTGATAATGGGCAGGATGAGTTCAAGATCCCGCTTGACCTGAAGCCGTTTGACAAAGCCTTTTCCGCTGCCGAGATAGTACGGCCCGGGATCAGTGGAACCTGCATCAACTCCCACAAAATCAAGATGTTGCGAAAGTGCATTTTCCAGACTTACCGGGGCATAGCCGTATCCCAACAGCCCGCAAAGAGAGAGATAGCGTATTGACTCTTTCATCCGTTGACCTCTGTATATTCATAATCTGCCGGGATATTCAGCATTTTTTCGATTTCCGGCATCCGCGCATTGGCTTCTGCGGAAAGTTCTTCAAAATAATTCCGTCCGTTGGCATCCATCGCCACAAAGAAAGGTCCGAAATTTTCCACTTCATAGATCCAGGTACACTCCGTTTTTCCCAGTTCATCAAGGAAATAGACATCATGAACCTTTTTGACCTGTCCGCGCAAAGCATTTCCGCTCAAGCCGATCTTGGAGAGATAAACTCCGCGAACCTCTTTCAGAGCCTTGGCAGTTTCCGGGCCCATAGTGGTCTTTCCAATGAGGGTGCGCAGGCGGAATTTTCTGACGACATCCGCGCCGTAGCGTTCAAAGCGGATGGAGCTTGTGGGTTCGCAGCTGACCACTTCCCACCCCTCTTCCGTCTGCCGCATCACGGGACCGACATGGAAAAAACAGTTGATTTTTTCATAGTCGATGGGAGGATAAACATCGTCTTCGATGGCGCGGATATGGAACCGGCTTCTTCCGGTGAAAAGCAAGCCGCTGACCGTTACCATTTCTCCGAGTTTCAAGCTCTCAGCATCCGCTTCCGACAACGGCAAAGTGATATTTCTCATTCGATTTCTCCTGTATAATCAATGTTTCCGGCTCCATCAATACGGGCGATCCAGCGGCGTCCGACAAGACATTGGGCGTTGACAGCCACCGGCAGAGCGGCAGTATGGGTGACGGCTGCATCAAGGTTGATCGCCAGCACAGCGTTGATTCCTCTGGAACCCATGGGACCGATCCCGATCTTGCGGGCAGCTTCGTAAAGTTCTTTTTCCAGACGGGCAACTTCCGGATCGGAGTGATGTTTTCCGATGGGACGGAGTAGTGCCGCTTTTTTCGCCATGCTCATACAGAGGTCAGCGGTTCCGCCGATCCCCACGCCGATAATTGCAGGCGGGCAAACTTTTCCGGCATAGCAGGCATCTTTGATACATTCGATCACAAATTTCTTGATCCCTGCTTCGCCGTCTGCAGGGAACATCATCCGGTAGAATGTTCCGAAAATTTCGGAGCCGCCGCCCTTGGGTGCTGCAAGAATTTCCATGCCGTCATCGTCGCGGTCAAAAACAAGTTCCAGCTTCGGCATACCGGGTCCCACATTATCGCCGGGATTTTTCCGGGTCAGCGGGTGAACCATAGTGGGGCGCAGGAAACATTCGGCAGTAGCCCGTGCAGTCGCCTCTGCGGCGCACTGCTGCAGGCTGTTGAATCCGCCTTCGACTTCCGTGTTTTTGCCCGCATGGACAAAGAACATAGGGAATCCGGTGTCGGCACAGACAAGTCCGTTTCCTTTTTCAGACATATCAGCGTTCTGCAAACTGATTTCCAGATGTTTTTTTGCCATGGGATCAGTCTCTTCTGCAAGAGCTTTCTGCAGAGCAGCACGGATATCGGGCGGCATCTTGGTCGCCCCCAATCTGATTGCGTTGTACATCGCTTCCGTAATTGTCTTTTTCGTCAGCATAATGTCACCTTTCCTTTGGATATTCTCCGGCTCATTTTTCAAAAAACAGGTTTGGAATTGGGGAAGCGGGAAACAACTTTTGAGAAAAGTCTTTTTCCCGCTTCCCCAACCCCCATCACCCTTTTTCAAAATCTTTTGCAGCATATCAATTTTTTTTCATGCAAAAAAAATTAATATGCCATCTGAAATAAATTCTGGAAAAATATATTGTTTCAATTTGATTTTTTCAACAAAACAATCTATATTTATTATATCATATTTTAGAACAATGTAAGGAAACAGCAATCAATGGAACTGACACCGCTGCGTTATTTTGTGACCGTTGCAAAGGAACTGCATTTCCGGAAAGCGGCTGCAAAGCTGAATATCACGCAAGCACCGTTAAGTGCGGCGATCCGGAAACTGGAAGATGAACTTTCCTGCAAACTTTTCACCCGCACCAGCCGCGTGGTGGAACTGACCGAAGCCGGGAAACTGTTTCTCTCTGAAGCAGAAGCGATCCTTTCCCGGGCGGATCAGGCACAGAAACGGCTGGCAGATTTTCTGGTTGGAGAAACCGAACAGCTCTCTATCGGGTACAATGAACCGGCGATCCACAGTTTTCTGCCGGAGATCCTCTCTTCAGTCCGCAGCAAAGATGCCGCAATCAGAATGCAGCTCCGGGAACTGGAAACCTCCGAACAGTGTGAAATGCTCAAAAACGGAACACTTGATATCGGTTTTCTCCGTCCGTTCTGCATGGATATGTCCGGTCTGACAACACAGTTGATTTATCGGGACAGATATATTCTGGCGATTCCAGCCGGACATGAACTTTCCGGGAAAGAGAAAATTTCCAAAGAAGATCTGGCAGGCGAAGAGGTGATCCTGTTTGCCCGGGATGTGAACCCGGCAATCTATGATCAGCTGGTGTTTTCTCTGACGGTCGACGGTTTTCCGGCTCCCCGTTTCCGTCAGGATGCCCGGAACAAAAGTTCCATGCTGGCGATGGTTCAAGCAGGATTCGGGATCGCCCTGCTCCCGGAGAGCTGCTGTAACGGAACGATGGAAAATATTGTATTGAGAGAACTTTCCGGACAGCTTCCGTCCGTTGATATCATGGCGGCATGGAACAATGACAATGGAAATGAAGCCTTGAAGCGGTTCGTCCAGTTTCTTCCGGGATCTCCAACACTCTGATAATCAAAGATGAAACGCATCTTTATTGCGTTGTTTCCAATGAAGATAAGCTGCCGGAGAGGAAAAGCCGAGTTCATACGCCACCTCTTTCAGAGACGGGTTTCCGGCAGCGAGCCGGAAGTATCGCTCCACCCGTTTCCGCAGCAGATATTCCCGGAATGTCATGCCGGTATATTGTATGAGAATCCGCTGAAAATGAACTTTGCTGTACCCGGCAAGCAACGCAAGGGAATCCAGAGTACAGGTCAAACTTGGCATACTTTCTATGTACTGGACGATTTTTTCCATGATATGGCACTGTTCATTGCAGGGAAGAGAGGATTTTTTCTGATGTTCCGTACGGAGAAAATGATTTACAAGAACAGACATTATATTTGCGATTTCCTCTCTGACAGCATCCTCTTTCCGGGGAATGAATTCATCCCAGATTTGATACATAAAATCATTGAATGCCCCCATGGAAAGAATCCCGGAATCTGAGATTTTATTCTCTTTCCATAAATGGATCCGGAGCATATCCGTCCAGAAAGAACCCCACCAGAAAACCGCCGTTTCATCCGGATAATGTCCCTCCGTATGCAGCTCCATGGAATGAAGCAGAACGATATCCCCTGCATTGAGGTTAAAATATTTATTTTTCAGCTGAAACACGCAGGAACCTGCGATCACGACCATAATTTCCCGGAACTCGTGGCGATGGTGATTATGAAGCAGCCAGCGGCTCTGTTCCGGTGTCAGTTCCCGGATTTCATCATGCCGGGAATCGGCAGTAACGATTCTCCCCGAAAAGCTGAATTTCAGGGGCAGTCCGCTATTTTCCTGTTTCATGATATTTTCAGTCATACAAATGATATATCCGATCAATAGTTTACTTTTATTTTACTTTGTTTTTTGAAAAAGTCAAGTTATTTTTAAGACAGAAACCTTGAAATTGTCAACAAAGGAGCAAAAAAAATGGCAAAACTTGCAATCAACGGCGGAACACCGCTTTTTGGAAACAATGAATATCAGGTCATGCCCTGGCCGCCTGTCAGCGAAAAAACGGCTGATAAACTCCGGGAGATCTATCTTTCCCGCGCATGGAGCTTCAACAGTCCAGTGGAACAGGAGTTTGAAAAAGAGTTTGCCGCATTCCATGATGCAGAGTTTGGGATCCTGATGAGCAACGGAACCGTTACGCTGGAATGTGCGCTGGAAGCTCTGGGCGTGGGTCCCGGCGATGAAGTGATCGTCCCAGATCTGACCTGGATCGCAACCGCAATGAGTGTCCGTTATGTCGGCGCGACCTGCGTGTTTGCTGACATTGACAAAGACACCTGCTGTTTGAGTCCGGAAGCCTTTGAAAAAGCGATCACCCCCCGGACAAAGGCTGTTATTCCTGTTCATATTTATGCCGGTATGGCAGATTTGGAAAAAATCATTGAAATTGCTGATAAACATGGAATTGCAGTGATTGAAGACTGTGCCCACATGCACGGCGGGAAATGGAACGGCAAAGGCTGCGGTTCCCATGGGGCGATCGGAAGTTTCAGTTTCCAGCAGAGTAAAGCAATGTCAGCAGGTGAAGCAGGGATCTGTATCACCAACGATCAGAAACTGGCAGAACGCCTTTACCGGGCAAAACATATCGGTTATTCCAGATACGATAAACAGGGACAGGCTGGCACTCCGCCGCCGCAGGATCTTATCTGTCACAACTACCGCGGTCTTGCTCTGCAGGCGCAGATCCTCCGGGATCAGCTCGTAGATTTCCCTGCACTGAATCGGAAACACAATGAGTTCCATGATCTTCTGGCTAAAGAACTTGCAGCGATTCCGGGTGTCCGTCTTCAGAGTCAGGGACGCCTTGCCACACGACAGGGGTACTACTCTCA
>SUVT01000051.1 GCA_015061845.1 Lentisphaerota bacterium | reverse complement strand
CAATGAAGGTGCTGATTTCTGTTCCGGAAACGTCCGCCGCCGGAGAAGAAATCAGCACCTTCATTGTTCTTCCAGTTCTGGAAATCGATCCCTATCTTGTCATCATGTTCTTTATAGACTTCATAGACAGAGATTTTCAGTCTGACCTGCGGGATGGGGACATCATACTTCTTCAGCATGGTTGCCACATTGTAGGAAGAGAAGTTTGTGACATCGAAAATCAGCCAGTTCAAGTCGGGATCGTATGCCACAAGATCTGAGCCTTGCCACAGTTCAGTCACATCCTGAATGTTCATCCCCATATTCTGAATGAGCGGCATCAGATTCCGGGCGGGGACATACTTCGGCATGTAAATGAACATCTGGGAACCGAAACTCAAAGGTCCCATGGATGGACTGTCGAGCATTGCAACAAGGGTGTCGATCCCCATGCCGTTCTTGTGATCCTTGAAGCGGTACTCTTCCGCACTGACAATAAGCAAGCCGGTACCGTCCACATATTTCAGACACTCTACAGCGGTGTTGCTGCCCAGCTGAACTTGCGGATTGAAACCGGTCTGAGCCGTTGCAGGATTCAAAACCGGACTGCTGACCGTTGCCACAGGCGGATTGGCGGTATTTCCCGGGTACTGCTGCTGAACACTGGAGTTCCCGACACGTTTGGACTGAACCATTTGCCGCAGGTAATCCCGGAACTCGTAAGGATCGACATTTTTCAGGATGTAGGTCTTGGTGATCACCCGGGGATCATTGTTATCACGGATGAAATGAACCGCATTGACGTGATCTTTCACGTTCAGCAGAAGTTGTGCTTCCACCCGGGTTCCATCGTAACCGCCCGTATTTCCGGTATTGGAATCCCGGGGAGTTCCGGCGACTTCCGCAGCGGAAACGGTCATAGCAAACAATCCGGCAAGAGCCGGTATCAGGAGAGATCTTCTCATTTTTTACCCCCTTTTTTCTTTTGATCTTTTTTCACTTTTCCGATTTTTTTGAGTTCACCGGAAGCAAAATCCGGGAGTTTGGAAGAGTGCGCCGTATCAAGGAGCTTTGCCTTGACCGTCAGATAGACTTTCGTCTTTTCATTCTGAGTTGTAGTTGTGCTGAACAGATATTTCAGGATCGGGATCTCTGAAAGAAACGGAACACCAATGGTCTGTTCCACCGTCGTATCACTGTCCCACTGGGCAAGAATAAACTCTTTATCAAGGTCCATAAGAACACTGCTCTGGATCTGGCTTGTCTCAACCAGTTCTGCGCCGAGATTGTTCCTGTCAACGACATAAACAGTCTGGACGTTATAGGTGAAGTTGATCGTTCCTTTATAGTTTGAGTACTCTCCCGGCTTGTAATTTTCCACGGAGAATGCCTCTGTTTTCGGATATCCCTGCTGCGGCTGCCCGTAATGAATGTTCACGATGGGAGCCGTGATCTTCAACATTGCCTGATACATTCCGTCTTCCAGTCCGAGAGAATCTTTCTGGACACTTGTCTGGTCATTGTTGCTTTTCACGATGTTCTGGAATTCCGGACTGAAATAGATGGTGCTGACTGATGAATCCGAGTTGGAAACGGTGAGTGTGGCAGTATCTTTGATCTTTGCGGTTCCACTCTGCTGCATGATCCGGATGAAGCTGGCATCGAACTGCGGAGCAACAAAAAATCCGCCCACCGGTCCTGAAACGCCCTGCAAAATGGAACTTCCGGCTGAATCAATACTGAAACTCCGGAAAGCTGTCTGGAAGATATTCAACCCCGGTCCGTTTTTCCATGCAAGATACTCAATCCCGATATCCCTCAGAGTGCTTTCCCGGACTTCATGAACCGTAAATTCAAACTGGATCTGCGGAGACGGACGGTCAAGATAGCCGAGAAACTCATAAACATATTGTGTGTTTGCAGCGTTATCTTTCCAATAGATCTGATTGGAATTTGCATCCCAGGCGTAAACCGAACTGTAGGGACCTTCCCCGATCACGCTGTTGACAAGCACATTCAGCAGGTTCTGTCCGGAACGGTATTTCGGACGGTACACGGCACGGGTGATCCCGGTTCCTTTCACGATTTCCCCGGGTTCTTTTCCGGAAAGCGGGATGTTCCTGTCGGCTTTTGCGATAAAATCATCCACGCAAGGCATCATTTCCACCGGACAGGTCACGGTCAGGAGCTGGGTATTGTTTGCCCCATACTCGATGGAATTGACCGATGAGTTGACGTTGTAGCGCATAACCATTCCTGAAACGAATGGAGCAAGATCGTTTGACTGAGCATACTTCAATCTGTAGATCTTGGAAACCATGTAATCCTGCGCATCATCCTGGATCAAATGGATTTTCCGGACAGCTTGATTCTGATCCGGCGACTGTGCTGAAAGCATACAGGATGCCATCAGCAGAAAACAAATACATTTTCTGATCATAGATCATTCCCCCCTTAATGTTTTCTGCGGCGGAATGCCGCTTTCGTGTTTTTGACACAGATTTCAAAAGATAGTTCCCGCATAAAAAACAGGAAAACAGGAAAGAAAAACCCTTTTTTATTCAAAGATACAACATTTTTTCTTTGATCTATTCTTGAAAATACAGGGAAACACGATTATCTTACCGCAATACAGGAAAAAGAGTCTGTTTCAGAAATGCTACCGGAGAGAAACTGATGGAAGAAAAAAAAGGTTTTAACGATTTTTTTCAGAAATTTTTGCATCATGGCGGTGCTGGTGTGCTGGCATCTCTGGCTATCATTCTGATTTTTCTGATTTGTGCGACCTGGCTGAAATCCCTGATTTTCGGTTTGCTGCTGGCAATTGTTCTTCTTCCGCTGGAACGCTTTTTTCAGGAAAAAATATTCCGGAGTGAGAAAAAAGGATTTTTCACCCGACTGAAAGAAAAAATCACGAAAAAACATCTTCCGGAAGAGGAAGAGAAAAAACAGTTGAGACAAAAACGGGTTTTCAAATCCTCCCTTGCAGCTTTTATATCTTTCTTTTTTATCTTCTTTCTTACCATTTATCTGGCATTTTCTCTTCTGATCCCCCAGGTCAGCCGCTTGAAAGACTCCTTTGTGGAATGGGGAAAGACAAGCCCCACTATTGATAAAGTCGAAAAACGGCTGCTGACGAAAATTGAGAAAGCGGGGATCACACAGGAAGAAGAGGGGAAAGTTGTTCCTCTCCGGAAAACGCTGAAAAGCTTTGCAGAAGAGAACAGAGAAAAGCTTGCAGCCTTTGCGTTCTCACACGGACAGGATATCTTTGTGGGAATCTACCGTCTGGTCAAAGGAATGGGTATGATTTTATTTGACATCGTTCTTTCCATCTTCTTCGGATTTTATTTTCTGCAGAAGATCGCTCTCTTTGAGGGAAGCGGAAAAGAACGCCGCAGCCGGACAGGAGAGTGGCTTGTCAATATGTTTTTTGATTCTCCGTGGCTTCCGGATGTTTCTGAAAAAACAAGGATCCAAACCATACGGATCATTACTCATATCAACGGAATTCTGACCAGGTGGGTGCGCGGTTATTTTATCGTGATCCTCATTGAAACAATTCTTTATATCCTGCTTTTCTCCGCCGGCGGAATCCCCTATCCTCTGCTTGCAGGTCCTATCGCGGGGATGACAGTTCTGCTGCCCTTTATCGGTCCGGTGATCAGTTTCTGTCTGACCGTCGCGCTCTGTATTGCATTCTGTGAGTCCGGACTTTTTATGACACTTCTGATCGTCTGCATCATCTATCTGCTGATCAACGGTTTGCTGGAACAGTTCTTCCTCTATCCTGTCTTTATCGGGGAAGTCTCCGGTCTGACAACAGTGGAAACGATCATTGTTGTGCTGCTCGGAGGGATCACTGCCGGTATCAGCGGTATGATCTTTGCCGTTCCGGCAGCAGCGATCATCAAATACATCGTCCCGGTGATCTACCGGGCATCCTCCCTGAAAGCCGGAGAAAAAAATGAAACAACATAAAGGAATCATATAATGCAAGACCTTCCGAACCGTGCCGATCTTCCGGTGGAACAGACATGGGATCTGACTCCGCTTTATAAAACCGATGCCGCCTGGGAAAAGGATTTCAAAAAACTCCGGGGACTCGTCAGAAAATTCAATCAGTACAAAGGGAAACTGGCTGATCCGCAGATGCTTTACGAAGCATTCCGGGCAAGCGATACACTCTCCCTTGCCATGGAACGGCTTTATACTTTCGCTCATCTCCGTTCCGATGAAGATACCGGGAACTCAGCCAACCGGGCAAGAGTTGACCGGATCAGTGCTTTATCTTCCGAAATCGGCGGAGAAACCGCATGGTTTGAACCCGAACTCTCCGCTCTGCCGGAAGAACAGTTCAAGGCTCTGCTGAAATCTCCCGTCCTGAAATTCTATAAACGTACCTTGAAAGAGATCGGAAGAGACCGGAAACATACCCTTTCCGAAGCAGAAGAACGGGTCCTGGAACTCTCCAGCGAAGCGTTCCAAACTCCCGAAAAAACCTTCTCCATCCTCAACGATGCCGATCTGATCTTTCCTCTTATCAAAGATGAAAAAGGAAAAGAAGTCCGGCTCTCTCATGGAAATTACATCAAAATGCTGGAATCAACCGACCGGACTGTCCGGCGTGATGCCTTCAAGGGGATCTACTCTGTTTACGGCGGACTGAAAAACACCTTTGCGTCTCTCATGGATGCAGAAGTCCGGAATCATGTGGTGGATGCTAAAATGCGGCACTATAAGTCTGCACTCTGCTCCTCTCTCTCAGAAGATAATATCCCGGAAAGTGTCTACCGTTCCCTGATTTCAGCAGTCCACGACAACCTGAAGCCGCTCCATGATTATTTTGCGTTCCGCGCAGAAAAACTTGGACTGGAAAAGCTGGATATGTACGACATCCACTGTCCGCTTGTCTCTGAAGTTGCCCGGAACGTTCCCTGGAACGAAGCGGAAAATATGGTCAAACAGGCACTTGCTCCGCTTGGAAAAGAGTATGGCAATGTTCTGGCGAAAGCCTTTTCGGACCGCTGGATCGATATCCCGGAATGTAAAGGAAAACGCTCCGGAGCCTATTCCGGCGGCTGCTACGGAAAACCGCCCTATCTGCTGCTGAATCACTCCGGGAATCTGGACAGTGTTTTCACGCTTGCACATGAGCTTGGACACTCGATCCACTCCTATTTCTCGGATCGTTCCAATGATTATCACTATGCCGGATACAAGATCTTTGTCGCAGAAGTCGCTTCCACCACAAATGAGATCCTGCTCCAGCATTATCTGCTTTCCAATGCAAAAACTCAGGCGGAAAAGGCATATCTTGTGAACTATCTCATCGACACTTTCCGCGGAACACTCTACCGTCAAACCATGTTTGCAGAATTTGAGTTGATGATGCACGAACATTCCGCAGAGGGAATCCCGCTTACCGCAGACCATCTTTCTGCAGAATATTACAAGCTGAACGCTTTGTATCACGGAAATGCTGTCGAGCCGGATCAGGATATTCAGTACGAATGGGCAAGAATTCCTCATTTCCATTATGATTTCTACGTCTACAAATATGCGACCGGCATTTCTGCCGCTGCTGCTCTGGCGCAGAAGATCCTTGCCGGGGAAACGGAAGGCTATCTCCGGTTCCTGAATGCAGGAGACTCCAAAGATGTCATCGACATCATGAAAGATGCAGGAGTTGATTTCACAACGCCCGCCCCCATCGATGAAGCATTGAAACTCTTTGCAAATCAAGTAGAAACCTTGAAAAAACTGATGTGACGGCACGATGACAGCGGCACTTTCCAACGGATTGACTCAAAGGACTGATCTCAAGCAGGAGCAGATTCTCCATGCCCAGCAGATCCAGTCCCTGAACATCCTTTTTGCCCCTGTCATGGAACTGCAGTCGATCATCGAACAGGCAATGGAACAAAATCCGGTCATCGAAGTGGAAGAATCTGATTATGAACCGGTTTTGCAATCATCTGAGAGCGAACCGGAACCCGATGACATGGATGAATCCATGGAAAAACTTCTTCAGCTGACAGCCGCCGGTGCAACGCCGGAAGAGCTGATCCAGCCGCGGGATCCCTCTGACAATGTGGAGGAACAGCGTGCCAATATGTTTGAATCGCTGGTTTCTGTAGAATCTCTCTGGGATCACCTTTTTACTCAGCTCCGGTTTGCCGCCAATAATCCGGAAGAGTACCGTCTCGGCTCCGCCGTGATAGAAGGAATCGATGAAACCGGATATCTCCGGACACACCCCGCCGATATCGCTATGGCAGAAAACTGTTCCATGGAAGAAGTGGAACAGGCAGTGAAACTGGTACAGTCTTTCGATCCTCCGGGAATCGGTGCAAGAGACCTGCAGGAGTGCCTGTGTCTCCAAATCGATCCGGCGGATCCGGATGCAGAAGACCTGAAAACGCTGATCTGCAATCATCTGGAAGACATCGGCAGCAACCGTCTTGCGGTGGTTGGGAAAGCAATGGATCTATCTCCGGAAAGCATTCAGGTTCTGATTGAAAAAATACGGAAACTGAATCCTTTTCCCGGCGGTGCTGTAACGGAAAACAACTCCCATTACATCACCCCGGAAGCTGAAATCATTCCTGACGGTGACGGGTTCAGGGTGATCGTTTCTGAACGGGAGATCCCGCGGTTGAAGATTTCAGAATTTTATCTGGAAATGCTGGAAAATCCGGAAACCCAGAAAGAAGCTCAGGAGTATCTGAAAGAAAAGATCCGGAATGCCCGTGAGCTGATGGAATCCCTGGAAAAGAGAAAAACGACCATTGGAAAAATCGCAGAGCTGATCGCTTCGGAACAATATGACTTTCTGAAAAACGGTGTTGAATCGCTCCGTCCCATGACAATGAAACTTATTGCCGATAAACTTGCATTGAGCGAATCCACTGTCAGCCGTGCAGTTTCCAATAAATATGTAAGAACCCCTCAGGGCGTTTTTGAATTCAAATATTTCTTCTCCGGCGGTTTTACGACCGGAGACGGTACCGCAATATCTTCCCGCAGCGTTCAGGAAATGATCCGGGAACTGGTAGATGATGAAGATCCGAAAAAACCATTGTCTGACAGCAAATTAACGGCACTGCTTGTAGAACGCGGAATCGATATCAGCCGCAGAACTGTGGCAAAATACCGGGAGGAACTCGGTATTCAAGCTTCTCATCTAAGAAAGGTTATCTGAACATGCTGCTTATGAACAAAAGCTTCTTTGAAAAGTTATTCAAGCAAAAATGGACATTCTATCTCCGGGTATTTCTCCTGTTTCTGGTCTGTACAACTATTTCGTTTGCTGTACGAACCTGTTCTTATAACCGGGAAGCTGCCCATCTTGCGCTGATGATCAGGGATACAGACCCGCTCTGGCACGGAAATTTCAACCGGAACCGTCCGGCATCTGCGAGCTGGGGCGATATGCTCCCGACACCGCGTCCGAACTTTGTTCCATACACCGTGGAAAGTGCAATGATGTTTGCTTACGCCTCCGATATCGCAGAAGGCAAAGAAGTTCCGGAGCGGGATGAACGGCTGGCATATCTTCCGGAGGTGGCACCGTATGCCCAGATGAATATGACTTTGGAGTGGGTTCTCGGATGGGGTTACCGGGTTCTCTGCAAATTCAGGGATCCTCCGCCAGCTACGCCTCTGGCTTTGTCATTGCAGGATAATCCGGACTTCGCATGGTTTGTTTCTGTAAATGTAAGAATCTGGACATCATTGATTTCCGGATTGGTGTTCCTTTTTCTTGTGGTACTGCGTGTGCCTCCGCGATATGCTCTCATAGGCGGTTTGCTGCACGCATTTTCAGCAGCGGCTGTCGCCCGTGCAACCGGGCAGGATATCGTCCGGGGGGATTTCTGTATTCCTTTGATCATGGGCGCAATGGTGCTTGCCCACTCTCTGTTCAACAGGTTCGGATGGGTCCGGCTTATATTGCTGTTTTTCGTAACAGGGGTGGCTTTTGCCGCATGGGATCTCTGCCAGATGATGTTCGGGATCTGGATCCTTTTTGAACTGTTGAGGTATATCTCCGGCGGACGTTTTACAAGAAGACGGAAAGCCGCCTGGATCGCGATTGCCGCAGCGATTCTGCTGAACGCTCTGCTGGTTCCGTTCAATGTCACTTACGGCTTGATCATGTCAACGCTGGTATGCGTGATGCTGCCGCTCCTGTTTATCGTGATGTATGTCCCGCCGATGAAGTTCCTGAAAAGACTTTGTGTCCTTATCGGGGCATCTGCCATTCTGCTCGGGATCTATTATACCGCTATCGACAATCCTCAATACCGGGCAAATTACAGTCACTTCTCCAATGTCATGAAGTCAAAGTTCAAGTATAACAATGTGAAACCGGGCAACCCTGCAAAACTTGATTATGATTCCCGCATGATGTGGACTCCTTCCATGCACTCCTGCACCTGGGAGATCTCTGCCGGATATTTTCCGTCTCTCGGTTCCGTTCCGGAACTTCAGATGCACCAGGGATTGATCTCTGTCCGGAATATATGGAACTTTTATCCATTGACCCTTGGCTGGTTTGTTATTCTGCTCCTGGTGGGCGGTTTGATCACACCTGTCAGAAGAATGATTTTGCGGGATAAGCCGCGAAACCTGCTGCCCTATCTTTACACGATCGGTTTTATTGTTGGATATATCTACATTGTACGTTACCACGAATTTCTGATCATATTCCTTGCGATTTCTCTTCCGCTCCTGCTCCGGGAGTGGTGCAGAGTTCTCGGCAGAAAGAAAAAAAGGATCTTGAAGATCGTCCTGATCACGATCACTTGCCTCTTGCTGCTGTTTGAACTGATGATCACAACGGCAGCCCGTAGCAGAGGATATCAGACGGTGGATGCCTATCTCCCTCATACGGTTCGTCTGATCCACTGGTTCCGTCAGGATGATGCCATGCGGGGAAAAACAGTTGTTGCCGACTTTATGCTTTCTCCTGTTCTGATGGCATACACGGGAACAAATCTGGTCATGCAGCCCCAGTTCGGAATGGAGCCGATCCGCCGTCCGGTGGAAGATTATCTGAAAATCATGTATCATGGAACGCTGGAAGATCTGGAAAAATTCTGTGAAAAATATCAGGCAGACTATATTGTATTTGACCGCGGACTTGCCGGAACGATGCATCCGTATTCCTCCCGCTACATCGCAAATTCCCCGAAGATAAAACCGGACTGTCCTGTCAATTATATGATGCGTCTTCCCTACGGAATGCGGCGTTTTATCCCCATAGCACCGCCCCCGCAATACGAACCTCTTTCCATAAAATACACCGTTTTCAAGTATATCAAGGACTCTGATCTCAAGTATGCCAGGGAGTGCGCAGAAAAGGCATACAAGCATCTGGAATATCTGGAACTCCGGGAGGCAGATGAAATTGTCGCAAAAGGACTTGAGCGGGATCCAGCCTCAAAGGAGTTGCAGAAACTTTACCGGTGGGCAAACCGCCGTTACTACCGTCCTGTCCTGCTTCCTGCTCCCGGGAAGAAAGCAAAAACGGAGCAAAATTGAAGATAGTTTTCAAAGTGCTATTGTAAAAACAGGAAAAAGTGCTATATTACAAACAAGTCTTTTAAATTAATAATGTGTCGGGCTTTACGAAGCTGGCATCAACCAAAATCATTGGAAGGAAAAAGAAATGAAAGTTCTGGTGCTTAACGCAGGCAGTTCCTCATTGAAGTTCACCCTGTTCAACATGGAAAACGGGGAAAACGCAGTTCTGGCAAGCGGTCAGGCTGAACGTCTCGGACTCGACAATCCGAAAGTCACCTACAAACGTCCCGACGGTTACAAATCCGAAGAAATTCCTGCCATCACCAATCACGCAGAAGCTCTTCAGGTCATCTGTAAGAAGCTGGTGGAAGGTGAAGGCGCTGTTCTGAAATCCCTGAGCGAAGTTTCCGCAATCGGTCACCGCGTTCTCCATGGCGGCGAAGAAATCACCAAGCCCGTTCTTATCGACGAAAATGCCAAGGCAATCATCCGGAAGTGCTTCCCCCTCGGACCTCTCCACAACCCCGCAAACCTCACCGGTATCGAAGCTTGCGAAAAAGCATTCCCCGGAACTCCCAACGTCGGTGTGTTCGATACTGAATTCCACCAGACCATGCCCCGCGAAGCATATCTCTATGCCATCCCCATGGAATTCTACAAAAAGCACTCCATCCGTAAATACGGTTTCCACGGCACAAGCCACAACTTTGTTGCTCATGCCACCGCTGAATACCTCGGTCAGGATTACAACAAGACCAACCTGATCACCTGCCACCTCGGAAACGGCTGCAGCATGGCTGCTGTCAAAGACGGTAAGTGCATCGACACCACCATGGGTCTCACACCGCTGGAAGGTCTCGTCATGGGAACCCGTTCCGGTGACCTGGATCCCGCAGTTGTCATCAATATGATGCACCTCGGCATGACCGCTGATGAAATCGACAAGACCCTGAACAAGAAATCCGGTCTTCTCGGTGTTGCCGGAATCGGCAGCGGCGACATGCGCGATGTCGAAAAAGCAGCTTCCGAAGGCAACGAAGATTGCAAACTCGCTCTCAACATGTTTGTCCGCAGAGTTGCAAAATACATTGGTTCCTACTATGTCCTCTGCGGCAGAACTGATGCAATCGTCTTCACCGGCGGTGTTGGCGAACACTCCAGCGTCATGCGTAAACGCATCATCGATGCTGTTGCAGCTCTCGGAATCAAGCTTGACGATGCAGCAAACGTTGACTGCTTCGGCAAGAAGGGAATCATCTCTGCAGCAGACAGCCCGGTCAAAGTGGTTGTCATGCCCACAAATGAAGAGCTGATGATCGCTCTGGAAACCGTCAAAATCGTTTCCAAGTAAGTTGATCTGACTCAATCAGGCGGCACGCTCCGGTGCTTCAAAAACACCGGATTGAGCCGCCTTTTTCTTTTTTTCCGGAAAACAGTCAAAAAAGCGGGAAAAAACTCCCTCTTTTTTCTTCTTTTCCCCTTGAAAATTCACGAAAAAGAGATAAATTGTACCAGTTAGGGAAATGAGTTTTCCATTTTCCTGTTTTCTGAAAGAAAAAAACAAAGCTATCAACATAAAAAAACTGGGGTGAAACATGAAGTTTGGAAAAATTCTTACGGTGGGTGCGGCAGCATTCGCAATGATCATCGGAACCGTTGGTTGTTATACGGATGACGACATTGAAATGTTCAAAGTCAAACCCGGAGAACAGGACGGAAAAAACGGAAAAGGCGGCAGCGGTGATGTTGTTGTGGATAACGGCGGCAAGAATACCGGTGATGCTGATCTCAATACCATGAACAACAATAACAACAACAATACCGGTGTCGGAGAATGGAGCGATAATAAGACATTGTCTCCCTATGATGATTTCGGAACCCCGATCTCCGGTCTCACTTTTGAACCTGTTTACTTCCTTTTTGACCAGTCCGTTATCGCTACCAGCGAATATTCCAAGTTGGACCGGATCTACTCCTACCTCTCTTCCAATCCCGGAACAGGGGTTGTGATCGAAGGTCACTGCGATGCAAAGGGAAGCGATGAATACAACCGCGCACTTGGTGAACGCCGTGCCCTCTCCGCAAAGGATTATCTGCTCGGAAAAGGAATCGCCGATCACAGAATCCGTACAGTCAGTTACGGAGAAGAAAAACCGGCTGCATCCAATGATGATGACAACTCCCGGGCACGGAACCGCCGCGATGAATTCATCGGAGTTACACTCAAGAAGTAAGTTGCTGATCATGAAATTTTGCGCCGGACATCCCCCCTGTCCGGCGTTCTTTTTATTACAAAGCAAAGGATAAAGACAATGAAAAAAACAGATTCGGCTGGAATTGCATTCGTGGTGCTTTTTGCGCTTCTCGTTGCATTCTTCCCCTTCGATTACACCGGAACAAGCTGTATCACCTGGACAGGTTTTGTTTGGAACAAGCTCGGAAATTTCGGAAGAGTTACAACTCAATACCCCTACATCATGGGTTTTATGAAATTTGCACTGCTTGCAACCTTCGGTGAAATGCTGAAACACAGAATCAAAACCGGAAACTGGGCTGTCACCCGTCTTCCCATGCGTGTCCTCGTCTGGGGATTCTATGGTATCGTCATGACCATTGCTTTCAGTTTGTTCGCCGGCGGAACTGCCGTTATGATGAGCGGAAACCTCTGGTTCAGCACAGATCATGCTTTCGGCAACAAACTGATCTTCGCTTTCACAACTTCCTTCTTCATGAATATGATTTTCGCTTACCCCATGATGCTCAGTCATGAATGGTTCGGGCAGGTCATCGAGAAGGGAAAACTCATTGGCGGAGCAGAATTTTTTGATGCAGCAGACGGGAAAGTCTGGGGATCTTTCATCCCGAAGACCATCCTTTATTTCTGGGTCCCGGCTCATACAGTGACCTTCCTGCTGCCTTCAGAGTTCCGTGTCCTGGTCGGAGCAGCTCTCAGCGTGGCTCTCGGATTTATTTTGACCATCAAGGCAACCAAAAAAGCATAATTTAAGATAAAGAAAGGCTGATGTACCATGTCTGAACGTGAATATAATTTTTCAGAAATCGAACAGAAGTGGCAGAAGTACTGGCTGGAAAATAAAACCTTCCGCGCCGAAGACAACTCTCCCAAAGAAAAACTCTATGTCCTTGACATGTTCCCCTATCCCAGCGGAGCAGGTCTTCACGTGGGACACCCCGAAGGTTACACCGCAACAGATATCTTCTGCCGGTTCAAACGCATGAGAGGTTACAACGTTCTCCATCCCATGGGCTGGGACGCTTTCGGGCTCCCTGCTGAACAGTATGCCGTGGAAACCGGAACACACCCCTCCATCACAACTGCAAAGAACATCGCCACCTTCAAACGACAGATCCAGGCTCTCGGTTTCAGCTATGACTGGGATCGCGAAATCAATACCACCGATCCGAAATACTACCGCTGGACTCAGTGGATCTTCATGCAGCTCTACAAAAAAGGGCTCGCTGAAATCGCTGAGGTCCCCGTGAACTGGTGCCCCGCTCTCGGTACCGTTCTCGCAAACGAAGAAGTCATCAACGGCAGAAGTGAACGCGGAAATCACCCCGTCGAACGCCGTCCCATGAAGCAGTGGATGCTCAAAATCACAAAATATGCCGAAGAACTGCTCAAAGATATCGACGATCTTGACTGGCCCGAAGGTATCAAGGAAATGCAGCGCAACTGGATCGGAAAGAGTGAAGGCGCAGAAGTCACGTTCAAAGTCGATGGAACCGATGTGAACATCACCGTTTACACCACACGCCCTGATACCCTTTTCGGTGCAACCTACATGGTTCTTTCTCCCGAACACGTCGATGTTCCCCGGATCACCACGCCCGACCGCGCTGAAGAAATTCAGGCTTACCAGAAACGCGCCGCCGGAATGAGCGATCTCGCCCGTACCGAACTCAACAAGGAAAAAACCGGTGCTTTCACTGGCGCATATGCCGTCAACCCCGTCAACGGAACAAAGATCCCCATCTGGATCGCTGACTATGTTCTCGCAAGCTACGGAACAGGTGCGATCATGGCAGTTCCCGCTCACGATACCCGCGACTTTGAGTTCGCTCAGAAGTTCAACCTGCCCATCAAGTGCGTGATCCGCCCCGACGATCCCGAAGCCAATACTGAAGGTGTTCTCGCCGGAACCGTCTGCTGGACCGGTGACGGACCGCTCATGAACTCCGGAAATGATGCCGGACTGGTTCTCGACGGACTCCGCGTGACTGAAGCAAAGGCAAAGACCATCGAATGGCTTGCCGCAAAGGGCGCAGGCAAAAAGACCGTCAACTACAAACTCCGTGACTGGCTCTTCAGCCGTCAGCGTTACTGGGGCGAACCGTTCCCCGTCATCTACATGGAAGATGGTTCCATCAAGCTGCTGGATGAATCCGAACTCCCGCTGGAACTTCCTGCACTTTCCAACTTCAAACCCTCCGGCACAGGCGAATCTCCGCTTGCAAACGCCGGCGAATGGCTGAACTATACCGATCCCGTCACCGGAATGAAAGGCCGCCGCGAAACCAACACCATGCCCCAGTGGGCAGGTTCCTGCTGGTACTATCTCCGTTACATCGACCCCCACAATGAAGAACGTTTCATTGATCCTGAAAAGGAAAAATACTGGATGCCTGTGGACCTCTATGTCGGCGGTGCGGAACACGCTGTGCTCCACCTGCTCTACGCACGGTTCTGGCACAAGGTCCTCTTCGATCTCGGTCTGGTCTCCACCAAAGAACCGTTCCAGAGACTGGTCAATCAGGGTATGATCCTCGGAATCTCCTATAAAGATCAGCGCGGCGCACTGGTTCCCATGGATGATGTGGAACACCGTGCAGACGGCAACGCCTACCGCAAGGGAACCGATGAAAAGCTGGTGGAATTTCCCGCCAAGATGTCCAAGTCCCTCAAGAACGTGGTCAACCCCGATGATGTTGTCCGTGAATACGGTGCCGACTCCATGCGTCTCTATGAAATGTTCATGGGTCCGCTTCAGGCAACCAAGCCCTGGAACACCAAAGGCGTGGAAGGTGTCTTCCGCTTCCTGAAACGTACCTGGAAGATGATCGGTCAGACCCCCATCGCAGATGTTCCTCTGACCCCGGCACAGGCAACCCTGCTCCATGCCACCATCAAGAAGGTCACAGAAGATACAGAAACGCTGAACTTCAATACAGCTATCAGTCAGATGATGATCTTCCTGAACGAATTTTCCAAGCTCGATCCCATGCCCAGAGTTGCAGCAGAAGCCTTCACCAAGCTGATCGCTCCTTATGCACCGCACCTTGCAGAAGAGCTGTGGGAAATCCTCGGAAATGCCGCACCTGTCTCTCTGGCAGATTGGCCCGCATTTGATGAATCTCTCCTGGCAAAAGAAGAAGTTGAGATCCTCGTTCAGGTTCTCGGCAAGCCCAAGGCACGCATCATGATGCCCGTGGATGCAACTCAGGAAGAAATGCTGAAACTTGCCATGGATGATGCAAAGGTTCAGGAAGTCATTGCCGGAAAGACACTTGTGAAATCCATCTGTGTTCCCGGCAGAATCGTCAACCTCGTGGTGAAATAATCATGGCGAACGTGCTTTGGATCAGTGCCGGGGCAGTCGGCGCATATTACGGGGGCCGTCTTCAACAGGGCGGAGCCTCCGTTGCTGTGGCTGTCCGTTCTGATTATGAAGCCGTGAAAGCCAATGGTTTTCAAATCTCAGCAGCCGCAGGAGAGTTCAACTTCTCTCCTGACGGCGTTTACCGTTCTGCCGCAGAATATCCCGGAACGCCGGACTATGTGGTCGTCTCCGCAAAAGTTCTGCCCTGGATCAACGTGGCGGAATTGATCCGTCCTGCCGTCAAAAGCAAAGAGACTGCGATTGTGCTGATCCAGAACGGGATCGGCATTGAAGATGCTGTGGCTGAAGCATTCCCGGAGAATGAAGTTCTGAGCACCGTTGCCTATATCGGCGCAACACGAACCGGAAAAGGCTTTGTGACCCAGACCGGTTCCCAGCGGCTCATTATGGGAAAATTCGGAGGCGGCGACTCTGAAAAGGGCAGAGCTTTGATCGAACTTTTCAAAGCCGGTAAGGTGGAAGCGGAATTCACAGAAAATGTGGCATACTTCCGCTGGAAAAAACTCCTCTGGAACACGCCGTTCAATACGATTTCTGTTCTCGGCGGGCATCTTGATACCAAACAGATGTGTGACCGCGGACAGGTGGAAGAGCTTTGCATGGCACTTATGCGGGAGACTGCCGCAGTGGCAGCCAGTGACGGTCATATCTTTACAGAAGAAGACCTGACCGGAAATATGGAGTACACCCGGAATTTCCCTGCTTATAAGACCAGTATGCTTGTGGATTATGAATCCGGAAGACCTCTTGAAGTGGATGCGATCCTTGGTAATGTCTGCCGTATTGCCGCCAAAAACGGAGTGAAAGTTCCTCATCTCGATACCTGTTTTGCCCTTTTGCAAAGCGTTTCCCCGAAAGGTGACAAATGAAATTCCAGCAGCGGTTGAAAATTATTATCCCCATCGTCCTTCTTGCGGCTGTTCTGGTATTTGCCGCATGGTACTTTGTCAATTGGTACAGACCGAGCGGAGCTGTTGTTCCCGGTGCCCCCATGGAATTGATGAGAATCGTTCAGAACGACCGGGAGATCCGGATCATAAAGAAGGGCAAGGAAGAGGTCATTACCATTCCGGAAGGAAAGCCCTACAAGTACGAGATCAAATATACTGACAAAGTCTTTATGGAGCAGGTCGTTGTTGTGAATGGCGTCAAAGTAAAAGGGACTTACCGTAACGAAAACGGCTTCCCGACAGTTTTTCCTGTGACGTTCCGCCCCGGCGAAAAGCAGGAATATACCTTGAGTCTTCAAATGGATTGGCAAGTGGAAAAACACCGTTTTCTTGACCGTTACCGCGGCAAAGCGTGGCGGACGAATGTCCGTATGAAGTAACCCATGCTTCTCTTTTTTTGAAATTGATGTCATTGTAAAAAACAATACTTAACAGCGGTTGGAAGAACAGGTCATCCAATAAGAGATCGCTTAAAAAAAGAAATAAGTCCGGTTAATTGCCGGACTTATTTCTTATAGATTGTTTTTGATATCATATCAAAGATAAACGATTTTACTTTATTCCAGAATTCATGCGCTACCTGTGAATTTGCTTTATTTAGATTTAATGATAATTTTTCCATGGCCTTTGCACAGCGGACAGGTCTTGTGACCTATCAACGTCTTTGTGCCGGAATTAAAACAGGTATCACAGGGGGCTTTTCCAGTTCCGAAACACCCTATGCAAAGCTCGTCTGTATCGGGAAGTTTCCAGTAGCTCTCTCCCGGGCCCTTCCGAAAGATCCGTCCACGGCCTTTGCAGTCACTGCAGACCCGTTTGATTCCCGAACATGAAGGGCATCTTATGGTTCGGCTAACGCTTATGCGACCGCGACCATCGCACCTAAAGCAATCATAGAGTTCGTTTGCAAATGCAACACTCCCTGTAAAAAATACAGAAAACATGGCGAGAATAAGAAGTTTTTTCATTTTTAACATCCTTTCTTGTTGTTGGATACAGATAAAATGTTATCTCGTATCATTTTTTATTTATTGCAATTTTCATTGCTTTCTAATAAATAAGAGTATTTCCCCAAAAAAATCTGACAGCGATTTTCAAAAAAAAGAAAAAAATATCAGTTCCGCTTTTTTCAGTGTCAATCGGACAATATGCTTTTGTCATTTTTGTGCAAAAAATTGTATGCCGCAAAAAAGGTTTCAATCCATCGTCACCAAGGTTATTGTGGACCTGGAAAAATAATGTTTTTTTGAAAAACGGAAAAAACTTTTCCTGTATATTATTCCCCGGTTATCAGATAGCAGCCCACTTTGGCAAGAATGGTTATTCTTATAAGCCAAAGAGAAGGGAAACAATAATATGATACGTATAGTAATATACAAGATTACGGAAGAAAACCTCTATTAATTCAGCTACCGACGTTTTTTTATGACAGATCAAAGTCCAATTTGGAAGATTTTCGGTGATTACTCTGAAAGTAGCCACACTTAATTCTTCCTGTATTGTCTTGTTTTCTCATTTGCTGAAAATCTATCCGTTTGAATAGAGGTTCCCTGAAAGCGTTTTGGCAACAAAAACAACTATTATCCAAAAGAATTTTTTTACTTCTTTTGAGAAATCTGCCGGTAATAACCCAAAAATGCCTCAGTACCCTCTGTTCTCTCAGTACGAAACTGTATTTTCAAAAATTTCGCATTCTACTTCCGCAAAGCGGCGCGTTCCCGGGTGAGAGTTCCGATCTCTGTCATCAGATTCAATTTTTCGGGATCATCCGGAGCAAGCCGCGCAAAACGCTCCATCAGCTGCTCCATGCGGACATTCAAACTGTACTCTTTCAAGAGGTCGATATCCTCTGAAAGGACTTTCATTGCCAGTTTCTTTTTCCGGTTGAGTGCGCGCTGTTTTTCCCGCTTCATCTCCTGGATCTGCTCTTCGGTCAAGCCTTCCGGGATCGGTTCTTCCGGCGCTTCCTCCTTGCCCATGAGCAGAAGAGAAAGTTCCTGACTGATCAACCCTTGCGGTTCCAGACGTTCAATGATCCGGGCAGGAGAATCGCTCCATTCATCCAGCATTTTTGCCTGAATGACTTCGTTGACCGCAACTGCCGGGGGTGATTGATCCAGCAATTCCGGCGGGATCTGTTCACCGGCAACAGCGGCGGCATCTTCATATTCCAAAAGGACCTCAAGGACTTCCATCAACGCCTTTTTATAGCGTTTCTGCGCCTGAGTTTCCGGTGTCTGTGCAATCGGCTCCGAAGCTCGTTTATCCTCCCGTTCCTGTTCATAGCGGGCATACCGTTCTTTGCGTTCCGCTTCTTTGCGGGCGGTTCTGACCAGTTCAGCATAGAGTCCATCGGAACTCAATCCGAGAGATTCGGCAAGCCATGAGGTATAAGCTGTCTTTGCGGCTTCACTTTCCAGCAGGGCGATCTGTTCAAGGATCTCTTTTGCCGTCTGAGCTTTTCCGGCAGGGGAGTTTCCATTTTTTTCCGTGAAGACCCGCAGAGAAAATTCAAAGAAGTCCACTGCCTGTTCCACTGCTGCGGCAATGGCTTCTCTGCCCTGCTGTTTCAGCAGTTCGTCGGGGTCCTTTCCTCCGGGGAAGCGGACAACTTTCACATCGAACCCGAGGGGAAGCAGAATCTCTGCATCCCGGAAGACCGCCTTTGTTCCGGCAGCATCGGAGTCGAGCGCAAGTTTGATTTTTCCGGTGTAACGGCGGAGCATCCGTGCCTGTTCCGGCGTGAAAGCCGTACCTTCGGCGGCAACGGAGTTTGTGAATCCGGCAGCGTGCATGGCGATCACATCCAGCTGACCTTCACAGAGAATTGCACAGCCCAGCTTGTTATCGGACATCTCACTGCGTGCGAGGTGCATCCCGTAAAGGATCCTGCCCTTCTTGAAGATGGGAGTTTCCGGGGTGTTGACGTACTTCATCGCCTTGGGATCGGATTCAATGGTTCTTGCGCTGAACCCGACAACCCTGCCCAATTCATCCCAGATGGGGAACATGAGCCTGTTCCGGAACAGATCGTACCGTTTGGAGGGATTATCATCAAAGGTTTTGATAATGCCGCCCTCTGCCAGTTCAGCTTCGGTAAAGCCGAGATTTTTAGCAAAGACCATAGCTGAATCCCAGGAATCCAGAGACATACCAAGCGAGAATCTCTGAATGGATTCCGGGGATAGTTTTCTTGTGGCAAGATATTGTGCGACAGGTGCTTCCGGATTGTTCCGGAGATTCATCACATACCATTCCCGCAGTTTTTCATGAAGCAGGAACAGACGATCCTTTTTCTCGCTGTAACTCTGCGCCGGATTCCCGGGATACTGTCTTGCTCCGGGTCTGGGACGGCGTTCCTCTTCTTCGGGGATGTAAATATTGTACTTCTGAGCAAGCAGACGGATCGCAGTAGGGAAATCCACATTTTCCCGTTCCATGACGAACGAGATTGCGTTGCCGTGCTTTCCGCATCCGAAGCAGTGATAATACTGCCGGTCGGGACGGACGGTAAAGGAAGGCGTTTTTTCCGAGTGGAACGGACAACACGCCTTAAAATCGCGTCCCTGCTTTTTCAGAGGGATATAAGATTGAATGAGGTCAACGATATCGACCCTTGCGCGGACCGTATCAATGACCTCTTCGGGAATACCAGCCATGGGATTATCTCATGGGGTTATCTTCTTCTGGTAGTTCTGCCGGAAGCACGATTCCGGGACCGGGCAGGTTGTTTGCTGCTCAAACCGGACAGACGCGTATTTACGGCTGCACGTTTTTTAGCCCGGGAGGTGTCCCGTTCCGTTGCAGAAAGATATTTTCTGTAAAAAACCTGTGCTGCACCATAAAACTTGCGCATTTCACACAAAACTGCTGCATTTAACAGAATCGTCGGATTCTGGACTTTGTTATTAGCATTCAAAGCCTTGTTAAGATATGCCGAGCTTTGCTTGTAGTTCTTTTTGACAAGATAATAGTAGACACCGATTTCATTATAAACGACGTCCTTATTCTTGTAGGACGGGTCATTGATCAAAGCATGATACTGCTGCATTGCGGTTTCATAGTCTTTGGCTTCTGTTGCCGCTCTGGCAAGAAGTTCTCTTGCCTCTGTCTTCTTTGGATCCAGTTTTACAGCTTCCTTCAAAGCAACGATACTTAAATCTGTCTTTTTATTTTTATACAGAAGTCTTCCATAAGTATATTGAACAAAATAGTTTTTCGGTGCGATTTTTACAGCCTTCTGGATTTCTTTCAATGCTTCCGGGTTCTTCTGATTCCGCTCATAAGCCAGAGCTGTCATGACAATTGCCTCCGGGCTGTTCGGCTGACATTCCTGGGCCTTCTGACTGTATGTCAGAGCTTCCTTGACCTGCCCTTTTGCCATACTATCTTTGGCTTTCAGCATCAATTTTGCGAAATCTTCCTCATTGCCGCCGCAGCCGCAAAAGATAACTGCAGACAACAGTGCAGAAAATATAAAACTGTATTTTTTCATTTTTCTCTCCAACGGTTTATTATATTTTTTCCTCATACTGGTATTATAATCTGAATTTTTATTTTTGCAACTGTAATAAATAAAAAAGGCATTTTTTTTTGAAGAAAAATCATATTTTTCAAAGGGTATATCCGGAAAAATTAATTTAACAAAATGCTTGATTTTTGTGCAATACAAGAGTATATTATTTGATAAATTGTTAATTTCGGAGCGTTTTGAAAATCATGATTCGGAAGTCCAAACTTTTCTTTATTCGGAATTTTTCCGTTTTATCAATATCATTGCTTGGTGTAATTGCTGTTATCTTAGCTCTTGTTATGGGGTATCTGCACCAGAATTACCGTCTCCGTGATATCATCAACCTCTCTATGCTGACCGGTGATATGCTGGTTCCGTTGATTTTATTCATCATCGCATTAATTTTCCGGAACCGTTATTTTGCTGTAGGCACTGTGATTTCCTGTTTTATCGGTATTTTTCTCCGTCTGACCTCTGTTATTCTGTATCATAAGTCCTTTATGGCACTTGATTACAACTCTATCAAACTGCTGGCTATTCATACAGATTTTGAATCTGTTCAGGCAATTTTTGGAAAGTATTGTTATTTCTGGATCATCCCGATCGTAATCGCAGTAATCGCGTTTATCTCATATTTTTGTGTCCGGGTTTGGAAAACAATCAAACTCTGCCGGAAAAAATGCAGAAAAACAGCTGTGATCACATCCGTTATTTTATTATTCTTTTCCATTTTATCCTGTGTGGCATTTTTTATATATGAAGAGAAATCACAAGTGGTGTGTAATGCAGGCAGACCGTTACCGATTGCAATATATTACATCATAAAAGATTTTGCCGATGACACAAAGAAGGATAACAATTATACTAAGATACCGCTTCCGGAAAAATCCCGGGAAGAACTGGTCAAGATGAAGATTCTTGCTCCGGAAAATGAACATGTCAAAAAGCAGGACCTTTTTGATAAGATCATCATTATTGCTGTGGAATCTCTCGACTATGACTATCTCAGCTGCAACAACCCGAACATGCCCAAAGGTATCACTCCCAACCTTGACCGTTTGTCAAAGCAATATGTTTCCATGAAAAACTACTTCCCGGGTTCTCATCCGACCTCCTGGGCTTTGACCTCTCTGATCCTTTCCCGTATGGACTACGAGAGAGACAGATACATTGCAAATGAATCAATGTTTGCAGCCGCCAGAAGAAAAGGCTTTCATTCCTATTATTTCACCTCCGCTTCCGGAGATTTCGGAGAAAACAGCCGGTATTACAAGGTGATGTTCCAGGCAAATATTCAAATGTTCCGGAAAGAATTTCATGAGAAATATAACGTAAACCTGGATAACAGCTGGGGATTTGCCGACAGGTCGCTCTATGCCTGTTCATTGAAAGAATTGAAAAAGTGTCCATCCAAACGCTTTATTGCAGTGATCAGTACCATGGATACCCACTTTCCGTACTTCAACAGCCCTCTCTCCCCCGAAGAAGAAAAAGCATTCCCAACCCCGTTTCTCCGCTCGTTATACAGTACTGACCGTGAGCTTAATACATTCATTACCAACATCATGAAAGATCCGGAACTTTACAATGAAAGAACTCTGATCATTGTTACTGCGGACCATACCGCAACTCTGGGTGAAAACTATACAAAGAGAGAAAACTTCAATCCGGCACGGATCCCTCTGATTTTCATTACTCCGAATCAGAAAGTCTTCCAGAAAATCAATACGAAGAAATATGCCTCAAGTATTGACCTTGCACCAACCCTTCTGGATCTGATCAATGCAGAAATCCCATCAACGTTTATGGGCAGATCTCTCTTCTCAGATAAGAACATGGCATTGGTCATGCCTTACTATCCGTACATGATCGTCCACTCTGAAAAAGGCGAAAAACGTTTCTTCCTGGATGATGCAGAGGGTCCGCAGGAAACTGCTTTACGGGATTTCTTCTATTCTCATTACGGAAGCAAATAAAAACAAGACCTGCCGCTGGACAGGTCTGATTTTCCGGGAAGCCGTAGAAATCTGTTTTCTATGGAGGTAATTTCAAAAGTCCGGCAAAATTTGGCTGAAAAAAGATTGTTGATGAGTTGGAAATGGTAGTTTGAGCGTGGCTACCATCCTCCTTCGCTGAAGCTATGGAGGACAAGCCGAAAACGCTCCATTTGCAGATCGCAACAAGAATTTTCTGCCATTTTTGAAGACTTTTGAAATTGCCTCTATGACGTTCTTTTATTCCTTCCCTTCAAGGAATTTTTTCACATCTTTCCCGCGATAACGGATGCAATAGAGAATTGCAGTTAAAATCGCTCCGATACCGTCACAAAGAATGTCTTTCTGAGCATCCCAGATGTCGCCCTGAGAACCGAGAAACTCATTCCCGATATCAAGTCTTCTGATGCGGGTCATAAGGTCGGCATAGCTCCATTCAATGATCTCAAACGCTCCTGCGATCCCGAATATTGCAAGAATAACCAACAGAGCATTCAACCCGCGTCCCCGTACCAGATCCCGGCTTTCAAAATATTCCATGACAGGAAGAACAAAGAAACCGACCATCACATGACCGATGCGGTCATAGTTGTTCCGCTCAAATCCAAAAAGATCTGTAATAAACCCGAATGGAACATAGCTGAAACAATAATGCCCGCCGATCGTCTGCCAGCACAGCGCAATCAGCATCAGAGTATAGGAGAGATTGGAGAACCGGATCCCCCGGCGATAGCAGTAAAACAGAACCGCAACGGTTCCCACTGCGATTGTATTTTCTGTGAGCCATAACCCGAAATTTGCCGGTTTATATGCAAAAAAGACAAATACCAGCAAATATATTGCCAAAGCTATTCTGGGCCAGCGTTCTTTTATTTTGAGCATTTCTTTTCCCCTTTATGATTTTTTCTTTGAATCATTCTTTCTCATCTCTCTAATATAACATATTTATCCGATTTTTCAAGGTTTTACCGACAATAAAAAACACTGACCGGTATCTTCTCCGGTCAGTGCTGAATCTTATTCCTGATGAGGTAATTTCAAAAGTCCGGCAAAATTTGGCTGAAAAAAGATTGTTGATGAGTTGGAAATGGTAGTTTGAGCGTGGCTACCCAGCTTGTCCTCCGTAGCTTCAGCGAAGGAGGAAGGGTAACCACC
>SUVT01000050.1 GCA_015061845.1 Lentisphaerota bacterium | reverse complement strand
CTTTGCGCCTTCGACCTTACCGATGTCGAGCCAGTGCTGGAAGTAGTCACCCATGTTGTATCCGCAGAAGGGCAGCATAGCAAACGGGTCGCGGCGGACGGTACCGGCCTTGACGTCAAGAGCAGCGGCGGTAACTTCGGAACCGACGGTGGAACCGATGAACACACCATGTTCCCAGCTCATGGACTGGTAAACGAGAGGAAGTGTGGAAGGACGGCGTCCACCGAAGAGGAATGCGTCGATGGGCACACCGTTGGGATCTTCCCAGTTGGAAGCGATAGCGGGGCAGTTCTTAGCGCGAGCGGAGAAACGGGCGTTCGGGTGAGCAGCTTTGACTTTGTTGCCATCTGCATCGACCTGACCCTGTTCCCAGACATTGCCCTTCCAGTCGATGAGCTTTTCGCCGGGTTCGAGGGGAACTTCGATGCCTTCCCACCAGATGTCGCCGTTTTCACGGAGAGCACAGTTGGTGAAGATGGTTTCCTTTGCGCAGGAGAGCATAGCATTCTTGTTGGAGTGCATGCTGGTTCCGGGAGCAACGCCGAAGAATCCGTTTTCGGGGTTGATAGCATAGAGTCTGCCATCTTTGCCGAACTTCATCCATGCAATATCATCACCGATGGTTTCGACTTTCCAGCCGGGGAGTGTCGGGATGAGCATAGCGAGGTTTGTCTTACCGCAAGCGGAGGGGAATGCACCGGTGACATATTTGACTTTGCCTTCGGGGCTGGTAAGCTTGAGGATGAGCATGTGTTCAGCCATCCAGCCTTCGTCGCGAGCCTGAACGGTAGCGATACGGAGAGCAAGGCACTTCTTACCGAGGATAGCGTTTCCGCCGTAACCGGATCCGAATGACCAGATTTCACGGGTTTCGGGGAACTGTGCGATGTACTTCTTGTCCATGGGAGCGCAGGGCCAGATTCCGTTGTCAGAAGCACCGTTTTCGAGGGGCTTACCGACGGAGTGGATGCAGGGGACGAATTCGCCATCTTTTCCGAGAACGTCGAGAACAGCGTTTCCGACGCGGGTCATGACGTGCATGTTGATCACAACGTAGGCAGAGTCAGTGATTTCAACACCGATCTTAGCGATGTTGGAACCGACAGGACCCATGGAGTAGGGGATGACATACATGGTTCTGCCATGCATACAGCCCTTGTAGAGAGCGCGCATTTCTTTTTTCAGTTCGACGGGGTCGATCCAGTTGTTGGTCGGACCTGCATCTTCCTTCTTTTCAGAAGCGATGTAGGTACGTGCTTCAACACGGGCAACGTCAGACGGGTCACTCTTGAAGAGGACGCAGTCCGGACGGAGCTTGCTGTTGAGTCTGACTGCAAGGCCGGATTTGACCATTTCGTCGCAGAGACCATAGTATTCAGTGTTGGTACCGTCACACCAGTAGATGGCTTCCGGTTCGCAGAGTTCAGCCCATTCATTGACCCATGCCACAAGCTTGGCATGATCCGGAGCTGCATTCAGTTGCTTAATCATTTTGTAACCCTCCTGAGGTTTAGTTGAAATTAAGACACGGTTTTACAATCGTTAATATACACCCCGAAATACAAAGTTCAAACATAAAAAGTTCCTTTTTTTAATTTTTTTAATAAGCTGTCCGGTCTGCAACAAAAAAAGCCTGCAAACCAAAAGGCTGCAGGCTTGAATTTCAAGATATATATCAATCAAGATTTACAATGTACCACGGTGAAAAAACATTATCCCGTTTAAGTTCGATGTATTCATCAACATCGTCCGTTGTCACTGTAACTTTGCAGGAATTGTCTCCACCTGCCCAGAAACTGTCTGTTTTAGATTTTGACTTGACACGCACTCCAGAGAACTGTCTAGAGAACTGTCTTTTGAGAAGTTTTTTTGTCTCGTCGCGATATCCAGACGGAATCTTCTTAAGCTCAGAATCCATTTTGTTAATGTCGCTCAAAGCTTTTCCTTTGCATAATTTTCTGGCAGATTCAAAATCCAGATCTTTGATAGAATCAATGAATTGTTCTGCGACTTCTTCCGGGGAATCGGATGAAAATCCCCGTTTTTCATCGTAACCGCATCCAACCATGATGCAGCAGGAAAGTGCGAATAAAGCAATTAATACAAGACCTCTCATTCTCTTCATTTTTAACCCTTTCTTTTTTTGTTATACAGAATCGATTGAGAATCAAAAACTAAGATAATTTAGCACGGTAATCTCATTTTTTCAAGCAGATTATTTATTTTGCATATGTTTTCAGATATTTTTTTTGAAGTAAGTGGAAATGGAAAAGATAATAAAAGAGGTATCCGGATGATTATTTGCCGAAATACCTCTTTTATGGTTCAGTCAGTTCTATGTTTTGATCTGACATGTCACTCATTGACATTTCACTTTTCAACGTCTGCCTCTCTTTCCATGATCTCTCTTTCCTTTGATCTGAGGTTTGGGTGTCCACCGTTCGATCTTTTTCGGTTCATGTTTTACGATCCGGACGATTCTTTTCGGTTCAAACTTTTTGTGACGGTGGACAACGATTTCTCCTTTGTGTCCGGGTCTCTTGAATTCATGCGGTTTGCACCGGTTGAAATCTTTTGCGTTTGCTCCGAAGAGAGTTGCGCCTGCCAACACTGCTGTCAATACGATCTTGTTCATAACTTACCTCCTTGTTTGTGGGTTTCTACTCAATAAACGATGAATATAGTTAAATATTGTATATATTTTAGAAAATAAATCATTTTTTTGTTTTTTTTCTGTTTTTGTGCGTAAAATATAGATTTCAGGTTTTGTTTTTGCAATCTTTTGAAAAATTATTCTCTTTTTTCTTTAATATTAATAGGAATATTGCAGATCATGTGCTATATTACCTTGAAAAACGAAAGGAATAAAAAATGAAAAACGAAATTGCAATTCTTCTTGCTGACGGTTTTGAAGAAATCGAAGCCCTTGCACCCGCAGATATCTGGCGCAGACTCGGTTTGACCGTGAAACTGGCCGGAGTTACCGGAAAAACTGTTACTTCCACACGGGGAATCCCGGTGGTCGCAGATTTGATGATCGATGATCTCAAGACTGAAAATCTTCTGTTCGTCTATCTTCCCGGCGGTTTGCCCGGCGCAACCAATCTCCGCGATGACAGCCGTGTGATCGAACTGATCCGTTCTGTTCATGCAGACGGCGGATTCGTCGGCGCAATTTGTGCCGCTCCCATCGTGCTGGCAAAAGCAGGACTCTCCAACGGAAGAAAAGTCACCGGCTATCCCACAACTGAAGACGGCGTGGAAGGTCTTGTCTATACCGGAGAGCTGACTGAAGATTCCGGCGACCGTATTCTGACCGGAAAAGGACCCGGTGCAGCAATTCCGCTGGCATTCCGGATTGCAGAAGCTCTTGGCGTTCCCGCAGAAAACCTGGCAAAACTCAAACAAGGAATGTTCCTCTGATATGGCTCTCTACGAATTATTGAAAAAAGATACCGGTTCCATGGCGCGTCTGGGAAAGATCCATACCGCACATGGCGATATTGAAACTCCCATCTTTATGCCCGTGGGAACTCGTGCGACTGTGAAAGCAATGTCCCCGCGCGAACTGGAAGAGGAAGAAGTCCAGATCATTCTGGGAAATACCTACCACCTGATGCTCCGTCCCGGAAAAGATCTGATCCGTCAGGCAGGCGGGCTTCATAAATTTGAAAACTGGAACCATCCGATCCTCACTGACAGCGGCGGCTTCCAGGTGTTCAGTCTCTCCAATCTCCGCAAGATGAAACCGGACGGTGTTGAATTTGCTTCTCACATTGACGGTTCCAGATATTTTCTGGGCCCTGTGGAATCCATGGCGATCCAGCGCGCGCTGGGTTCCGATATCGTTATGGCGTTCGATGAGTGTACTCCCTATCCCTGCAGCTATGAAGATGCGGAAAAATCCTTGAAGCAGACTCTTCGCTGGGAGTTGATGTCACGGGAGCAGCCTCTGGATCCCCACCAGTTCCGTTTCGGGATCGTGCAGGGATCTGTCTACCATGACTTGCGGAAACATTCTGCGGAAGAACTTGTGAAAATGGATTTCGACGGCTACTCCATCGGCGGCTTGAGCGTCGGGGAACCGGAAGAGATCATGTTCGAGTGCGTGGAACGGGTCACGCCGTACCTGCCGGAAGATAAGCCCCGCTACCTCATGGGTGTCGGAACCCCGAAGCAGATCTATGAGAACGTCCGCCGGGGGATCGATATGTTCGACTGCGTGATGCCGACCCGTCTGGCACGTCACGGCTCTGCGTTCATCAAGGGCGGGATCACTCTTCCGGTCAAAGCCGGAAAATATTTTAACGATTTCACTCCCATTGACGAAAACTGTACCTGTTATGCCTGTCAGAACTTCACCAGAGCCTATATCCGGCATTTGCTGAACGTCAATGAAATTCTTGGTGTCAGATTGTTGACGATCCATAATATTCATTATTTCATGGATTTGATGAAGCGTATCCGGAAAGGGATTGCGGACGGAACCCTTGATCAGATGGCATCAGAATTCGTCTGATCTTTGATATTTATGGAATATTTGAGAGTATCCGCCGGAAGAAATGCCCGGCGGATATTTTTTTTCTCTTGAAAATCTTTTATGATATGTTATATTAAGGTATATAAAAGGAAAAAAAGAACGAGCAGGGATATTATAATGAAAAGCAGGAGGAATTCTGCAATAATATCCGGAAAGAAATGTGTGGTTTTGATATGGCAGAACTTTCTGTTGAAACTCCCGCTGTCGAAAAAAAAGAGCGGAATTTTAAAATAACATTGATGTTTGACGGTACCAACTACCACGGCTGGCAGCGTCAGCCGAACGGTATTACGGTACAGGAGATCCTGGAGGACCGGCTTTATAAGCTGTTTGGAAGAACGCCTGTCAGAGTGCAGGGCAGCAGTCGGACGGATGCCGGAGTTCACGCTTTGGGGATGGTCGGCTCCTTCCGTGCGCCGGAGTCCCCGTATATTCCCGATGACCGTCTGCTCCGTTCTTTGAACAAACTTCTTCCGGAAGATATCCGGATCCGTTCACTGGAGCAGGTGGATGATTCCTTCAATGCCCGCTTTTCCGCAGAGGGGAAATCCTATGTATATATAATAGATACGGGAACGGCGGAACCGTTTACCTCCCGGTGGAGCTGGAATCTGCCGGATTTTACCAATCTTGAGGGGGTCCGTCAGGCTCTGACCTACTTTGTCGGGGAACATGATTTCAAGAGTTATGCAGTCGAGGCGGCGAACCGTGACGATACGGTGCGGAAGATCATCCGGGCGGAATTGTACGAGTGCGGTCCGTTGAAGATGATCCATTTTATCGGCACCGGCTTTTTATATAAGATGGTAAGAAGCATGGTTGGTGCGATTGCAGAAGTCGGACGGAACCGTCTGGCACCGGAACGGATCGGGGAAATTCTGGAAGAGAAGAAGCGGACTCCTGGACGGGACACTGCTCCTGCGCGTGGACTGTTTCTGGTAAAAGTGTTTTATGAGCCGGATGAGTGGGTGAATTATGAGATGCGGCAGGTTCCTTTTGCCATGAGATGGTGTTCTGAAAAAGGAAATTTTTAAGAAAAAAAAGAAAAAAAACAGGGAAAAATGAAAAAAAATGAAAAAAAATAGCATTTTAAACTGGATTTTTTTGCAAAGTGGTGTTATATTAATGCTTACATGCATAGGTTTTATACCTGTGAATGTTCTGTCTGGAGAAGATCTCCGGTCGGAAAATGAGCGGCTGAAAGCTGAAAATCGGCGATTGGCTGCGGAACTTGCGTTCCGGGAAAGCGAAAATGCTGCCCTTCGCAAGGAGCTGATTGAAACACTGGATAAATATTCGACGCAGGCCGGTCGTATGAGGCGCATGGAGGCGAGCTCAGCCGGGACCATCGAAACCCTAGAACCGGTGTATACGGGCACCAGGGAGATGGAACTGGCTGCCGACTTACTTACATGTATCTCATCAATGAAAAAAGCATCCGCTGTCATAACAGCATTTGCGGATGACTTGTCAAACCGCCTGCCAGAACTTACTCTTGACCAAGTCGAAACGGCAAAAATTCGTATTCAAATTGATCATTTACGGAATGCTGCCATGGATTTGGCAAGGTTGGCATCCCCACCTGCAAAACCCGGAAGACCGGGTGCGCATCGTATTCTTGAACTCGATTCCCGTTCAAAACTGGTAATATTGAATGGAGGATACAGGGATGGAGTGAGAGAAGGGCTGACCTTGAAACACGGAGAAGTTGTTCTGAAAATCATCGCTGTCCGGAATTTTGTGAGTGCAGCGGTGGTGATTTCAGGAAAATTTGAAGATTTAGCTGTCGGAATTGAGGTAAAAACCTCAGTAACCGGGAAGAAAACAACAGGATTCTGATAGGAAAAGAAGAATCTTTTTAAGATAAAAACCTTTAACAAAAAGAAAAGAGAAAGCAGTTATGGAAGTCAGGGCGATTACAAAAAACGTCCGCATCTCCCCGCAGAAAGCCGGTGACTTTTCCCACACAATTCAGGGAAAGAAGGTCATGGATGCTCTTGCGATGACGGAGCTGTGTCCGAGAAAGGCAGCACGCCTTTTTGCAAAGACGCTGAGAAGCGCACTTGCAAACGCTGAAAACAACTGCGAACTTAAGCGCGAAGATCTGATCGTGAAGATGGCTGTGGCAAACCCCGGCCCGATCATGAGAAGATTCCGCCCCAAAGCTCGTGGTTCCGCAGGTAGAATCAGAAAACGTACAAGCCATTTCACAGTGGTTCTCACTGATGGCAAAAACTAAGGAAAGGGACTAATAAGTGGGTCAGAAGGTCAATCCTGTCGGGCTGAGATTAGCCCTGAATAAGAACTGGAGTTCCCGTTGGTACGCCGCTAAGAAAAACTTCGGCGACTGGCTGCTGGAAGACATGAAAGTCCGCGACTTCATCAAGAAGAATTACAATGCGGCTGCAATTTCCAAAGTTCTTATCGAAAGATGCGGCGAACGCGTCCGTATCACAATCTTCGCTGCACGCCCCGGTATTCTTATCGGACGTAAAGGTGCAGATCTCGAAACGCTGAAAACAACCGTTGCCAAGCTTCTGGCATCCAAGAACGAGCTGATTCTCGACGTTGTCGAAGTCTCCCGTCCTGATACAGATGCTCAGCTGGTTGCAGAAGGAATTGCTGCTCAGCTCGAACGCAGAATCGGTTTCCGCCGTGCTATGAAGAAAGCGATCCAGGTCGCTATGGAAGCAGGCGTGGAAGGAATTAAGATTCAGTGTGCCGGTCGTCTCGGCGGTGCTGAACTGGCACGTACTGAACACTACAAGGAAGGCAGAACACCGCTTCACACTCTGAAAGCACACATTGATTACGCTTTCACCGAAGCAAACACAACTGCCGGAAAAATCGGAATTAAAGTCTGGATTTGTCACAAAGAGCCTACGGAGGTAATGCAAAATGCCGTTAATGCCAAAAAGGGTAAAGCACAGAAAGGTGCAGCGAGGTAATCTCGGGGGCCTTTCGCAGAGATGTAATGAGCTGGATTTCGGCGATTACGGTCTGCAGAGCCTTGAGAGAATTTATCTCACAGCCAATCAGATTGAAGCCGCACGTGTGGCAATTACCCGCCACATGAAACGTCGCGGTAAAGTATGGATCCGCGTGTTCCCCTACAAACCCTATACCAAGAAACCGTTGGAAGTCCGTATGGGTAAGGGAAAAGGAAACGTGGAATATTGGGTCGCTCCCGTCAAACCCGGCAGAGTCCTGTTTGAAGTGAGTGGATGTTCCGAAAATGTTGCAAAGGAAGCAATGAGCCTCGCGGCTTCCAAGCTCCCTGTCAAATGTAAATTCGTCATGCGTCTTCAGCATGCCTGATGAGAGAGGATAACTTATCATGAAGATGAAAGAAGTCAAAGAACTGACTCCCGCAGAGCTCGACCTCAAGGTTCAGGATCTCCGCAAAGAGCATTTCTCCCTCCGCCAGCAGGCCAAGACGGGTACCCTTGAAAATACCGCCCGTATCAGACAGGTCCGCAAGGACATTGCAAGATGCCTCACGGAAAAGACAATCAGATCCGCTGCCAAGGTCTGAGAACAACTTAACGAATGGAATGTGCAATGAATGAAGTGAGCAGCAGCGCCACCCGCGGAAACCGCAAGCACAGAGTCGGCATCGTGGTCAGCGACGTTCAGAATAAGACCATCACTGTCGAAATCGAACGCAGAGCGGCGCACAGCAAATACAAGAAGGTCGTCAAAGTCCGTACGCGCTATGCCGTGCACGACGAGAACAACGACGCTAAAGTCGGCGACACAGTCAAAATCGGCGAAACCAGGCCTCTCAGCAAAAACAAACGCTGGCGCCTTGAACAGATCATCAGCCACGCTGAATGAGAACCCTGAGGAGATACTGAAATGGTTCAAATGCAAACTGTGATGGAAGTTGCTGACAACTCCGGCGCAAAGCGTGTCATGGTCATGACCGTTCTGGGCCAGAAGCGTCGCTCCGCACGCGTCGGTGATGTCGTCACCGCTGCAGTCCGGGAATCCATCCCCGGCGGTGCAGTCAAGAAGGGCGATGTTGTCAAGGTCGTTATCGTCAGAACTGCGAACAAGATTCGCCGTGAAGACGGATCCTACCTCCGCTTTGACTCCAATGCGGCGGTTGTCGTTGATGATGAAAAGAACCCCAAGGGAACCCGTATTTTCGGTCCTGTCGCTCGCGAACTGCGTGAAAAAGGGTTCATGAAGATTGTTTCTCTCGCTCCGGAGGTGCTCTGATGTTTTCTGAAAAGTGTGCCAAAATTTACCATGTCAAAAAAGGCGACGTGGTTGAAGTCCTGAGCGGCGAATGGAAAAAAGAAACCGGTAAGATCACGGCTATTCTCAAGAAGAAAGACCGTGTTGTTCTCGAGATCACCAGCCTTTCTGCTGACAAACTTGAGAACCGTCTCGGTATGAAGACCGTTAAGAAGACACAGGCGAACCCCAGAGGCGGCATGGTCCGTCGCTCTGTCAGCGTCCATGTCTCTAACGTCCGGGTCAAGGAGAACGCATAATGCCTGACATGAAGAAAAAATACGAACAGGAAGTCGTTCCCGCTCTCAAAGAGAAGCTGGGCGTCTCCAATATTATGGAAGTTCCCAAGCTGAAAAAGATCGTCATCAGCACCGGGATCAGCACCAAGTCTGAAAAGGATGCTTTCACCGAAGCTAAGACACACTTGACCGCTCTCGCTGGTCAGGCTCCGGTCGTCTGCAAGGCTAAAAAGAACGTTGCGAACTTCAAACTTCGCGTCGGTCAGCCTGTCGGTCTCATGGTCACCCTCCGCGGTGAAAACATGTACCGCTTCCTTGACAGATTTGTCCACAACGCATTGCCGCGTGTCAGAGACTTCCGCGGCGTGCCGAATAGGGGTTTTGACGGGGTTGGCAACTACAACCTTGGTGTTCAGGATGTTTCCATCTTTACAGAAATCGACCTGGAAAAGATCAAATATCCCCTTGGACTTAACATTACAATGGTTACCAGCGCGAAGACCGATGCAGCAGCACGGGAACTTCTGAAAATGCTGGAAATGCCGTTCGAGCACTGAGAGGAGTAAATCATGGCGAAAAAAAGTCTTATAGCCAAGCAGAAGCGCGGAAGTAAGTTCCAGGTCCGGAACTACACCCGCTGCCAGAAATGCGGCAGACCTCGTGCATACATCCGTAAATTCAAACTTTGCCGTCTTTGCTTCCGCGAAATGGCCCTCAGCGGTCAGATCCCGGGCATTGTCAAGGCCAGCTGGTAAGAGGTGCTACAATGAGTATGCAGGATCCTATTTCCGATATGCTGACACGCATCCGCAACGCTGCGATGTCTTCCCAGAAATCGGTTGTTATGCCTTCCTCCAAAATGAAAGCTGCAATCGCAAAAGTTCTTCTTGAAGAAGGATACATTGCAGGTTATCATGTGGATGGCGATGTGAAGAAGACCCTTACGGTGGACATGAAATATTACATGCGCCGCCCTGTTATTGAGGGTATCGAACGCGTGAGTAAACCTTCTTGCCGTCTCTACTGCGGCAGCAAGGAAATTCCCCGGGTGAAAGATGGACTTGGTATTGCAATTCTTTCTTCTCCCAAGGGTATCATCAGCGGTAAAGAAGCAAAAGCTCAGAACGTTGGCGGAGAAATTCTCTGCTATGTCTGGTGATGAAGCGAGGGATTGAAGATGTCTAGAATCGGAAAAAAACCGGTCGCCTTCACACCGGATGTTAAAGTTGCAGTGAAGGACGGTGTGGTCACCGTCGAAGGCAAACTTGGTAAACTTGCTCTGAACCTTCCTCCGCACACCAGTGCAGAAGTTCAGGAAAATCAGGTGGTCGTCTCTTGTGACGATCACGCTGATGCCGGTATGTACCATGGTTTGGCAAGAAGTCTTGTCAACAACATGATTATCGGTGTTTCCAAGGGATACTCCAAAGAACTCCAGATCGTTGGTGTCGGTTATAAAGCCACCCTCGCTGGAAACAAACTTACCCTGAACCTGGGTTATTCCCATCCCATCAACTATGTTGTTCCCGAAGGGATCAAGATGAACATCGTTGATGGTGTCAAGATCCAGATCTCCGGTATTGACAAGCAGTTGGTCGGTGAAGTTGCGGCTCGTATCAGACGGTACAAGAAACCCGAACCCTACAAGGGCAAAGGTGTCCGTTACTCTGACGAACATGTTGTGATCAAGCCTGGTAAGACCAACGCGTGATGAAAGGTTGTAAAAATGTATAAAACAGCAAAAGAAAAAAGAGTCAGACGTCATGTTCGCGTCCGCGGAAAGATTTCCGGGACCGCTGCAAGACCCCGTCTCTGCGTTAGCATCACGGCAAACAATATGTATGTTCAGTTCATTGATGATGAAGCTGGCAAGACTCTGGCGGCAACGTCCACTCTCGCAGCTGAGTTCAAGGCTCTGAACTTGAAGCGCAACGTCGAAGCAGCTACTGCTCTCGGCAAGCTTGCCGGTGAAAAAGCCAAAGCAGCCGGAATTGAAACGGTTGTTTTTGACAGAAGCGGTAATCAGTACCACGGTCGGGTCAAGGCACTTGCAGATGCTGCACGTGCTGCCGGCTTGAAATTCTAATGGAGAAGATCATGGCTATTGAAAAGAAAAATCAGGAAGCTGATGTGAAAGATGTTGCCGTTTCTTTCGACCGTGAATCCTCCGGTGAAATGGAAGAAATCGTTCTGAGCATCAATCGCTGCACCAAAGTTGTCAAAGGCGGTAAAAACATGTCTTTCGGCGCTCTGATCGTTGTCGGCGACAGAAAAGGTAAAGTCGGTTATGGATATGGCAAAGCCAATGAAGTTTCCGATGCTATCCGCAAAGCTCAGGAAGCAGCAAAGAAGAATATGATTACAGTTCCGCTGTTTGGTGAAACTGTTCCTCATACAGTTATTGCCAAGTACGCAGGATCCAAAGTCCTTATCCGTCCCGCATCTGCCGGTACCGGTGTTATCGCCGGTGGTGCTATGCGCGCTGTTCTGGATCTGGCAGGTGTTGTTGACGTTCTCGGAAAATCTCTGGGATCCGGCAACCCCGCCAACGTTGTGAAAGCAACCTTCAAGGCTATCGAAATGATGAAGTCCAAGAAGGAAGTTCTCACGAAACGCGGACTTGCATAATTAAGGAGATCTGAAAATGAAATTGCACGAACTCACAGCTACTCCCGGTTCCAGAAAGAGCCGTCAGAGAGTCGGCAGAGGTGATGGTTCCGGTTGGGGTGGAACAGCAGGACGCGGTCACAAAGGTCAGCGTTCCCGTTCCGGCGCAGCGATCCGTCACCACTTTGAAGGAGGTCAGACACCTTCTTTCCGCAGAATTCCGAAACGCGGATTCAACAGCGGAATCAAGGAGATCTTCAATGTTGTGAACGTTGAACAGCTCGCAAAGGCATTCAAAGCCGGTGATGTTGTTGACGAAAAAGCGATGAGACTTTCTGCTTTGATCGGCAAGCGTCAAGCTCCGCTGAAGGTTCTCGGTAATGGCGAAATCAACATTGCCCTGAATGTCAAGGCTAATTTCTTCTCTGCAACAGCAAAGGCCAAGATCGAGGCTGCTGGCGGATCTGTTGAAGAAGTTTGTTGCTGCTGCTGCGATTGCGGCTGCGAAGAAGCTTCTGCAGATCAGAAGGATTGATTTGAGTTTCCTCGGAAATTCAGAATATTACGCAGGCAGCCGCATGGGATTTCACCCGTGCGGCTGTCCTGTTGAAAATTCAACAGCGTTTTAATACGCCGGACTGGGGACGAATAAAAGATGTTTTCTGCTTTTGTCAACGCATTTAAAATCAAAGAACTTCGTGACCGTATTTTCTTTACGGCCGGGCTGATTGTGCTTTGCCGCGTTGCGGCAAACATCCCTTGCCCCGGAATTGATACGGCAAATCTTCAACACTATTTCGACACACAGATGACGGCTGATTCAGCTGCCGGACAGTTCATGGGAATGTTCGACCTGTTCAGCGGCGGTGCTCTGCAGCAGTTTGCGATCGGAGCCCTCGGGATCATGCCCTACATCTCTGCTTCCATTATCATGCAGCTGTTGACTCCTGTGATCCCCTCTCTTGAAAAACTTCAGAGAGAAGGTGAAGCGGGCCGCAACAAGATCAACCAGTTCACCCGTTACCTGACTATTATCATCTGTCTTGTACAGGGTGCGATGGCTGCAGTTGCCATGTCCGATCCTCAGCGTTTGGGACTTCCTTCTCCTGAGGTTGGAAGATCTCTCGTTGCAAATCCCGGTGCAGGATTTATCATGATGTCTGTCTGTGTTCTCACAGCCGGAACAATGATTCTTGTCTGGTTCGGTGAACGAATCACTGAAAAAGGCATCGGAAACGGTGTGTCCATCATCATTACCATCAACATTATCGAACGTCTTCCGCAGTCCATTATGGGACTGTATGAAATGCTGGCATCCGGGGTTACCGGAAGCATGCGTTTCTCCTATGTCCACGTTCTCCTGCTCCTGATTCTTTTTGCAGTTGTTACAGCTGCAACAGTTCTTCTGACTCAGGGACAGCGCCGGGTTCCCATTCAGATGGCTCGTTCCATCATGGGCGGACAGGGACAGAAGAGTACTTATATTCCGTTGAAGGTGAACTTCTCCGGTGTTATGCCTATCATTTTCGCTGGTGCTATCCTGATCTTCCCGGGAGCTATTCTCCGGATGATCCCCTCTCAGACCTGTCAGAGATGGTCAGTCTATTTCAACCATGACACTTATACCTATATGATTTGTTATGGTGTTCTGATCATGCTCTTCTCCTACTTCTGGGTCGCAAATATGTTCAATCCTCTTCAGGTTTCTGATAATCTGAAAAAGGAAGGTGCTTATATCCCCGGAATCCGTCCCGGAGCCCCCACAGCAGAGTTCCTGGATTACTCCATGACTCGCGTGACCTTTGCCGGTGCTATCTTCCTGACCGCACTTGCAATCTTCCCGATGCTGCTCTACAAATGGTTCCAGATCCCCTACAATGTGGCATCCTTCTTCGGCGGCACAAGCCTGCTGATTATTGTCGGTGTTACCATTGATACTCTGAGCCAGCTGGAGTCTTATCTCGTGATGAAGAATTACGATGGATTCCTGAAACGTGGACGTCTCAGAGGACGCAGAGGTTAAGTTCTGATTCTAAAGGACGGTGAAAGCCGTCCTTTTTTATTTATGGAGGTAATTTCAAAAGTCTTCAAAAATGTCAAAAAATCCTTGTTGCGATCTGCGAAATGGAGCGTTTTCGGCTTGTCCTCCATAGCTTCAGCGAAGGAGGATGGTAGCCACGCTCAAACTACCATTCCCAGCTCATCAACAATCCTTTTTCAGCCAAGTTTTGCTGGACTTTTGAAATTACCTCTACACGGAGATTCAATATGAAAGACTATTTTTACCTTGTGGCAAGATCATCCTGCGAAAAAGGCGGGATTTATCAATATCGTGAAAATCAGGGGGTATTGGAAGAGCTTTCCTTTGCACCGCTGACCGGATGCAACTGGATCAGTCCCTCTCCTGATGGAAAATTCATGTATGCGACCTGCGGCAACGGAGAAGAAACTCCCGGATGTGCCGCATTCCGTATCAATGACGATGGCAGCCTGACATCCCTGAACAAGATGTCCAGCGAAGGGAAAGCGCCCTGTTATACTGTGGTTTCTGCCAATGGAAAATTCCTTTACTGCGCTAACTACCTTTCCGGAAGCGTGACGGAATTCCGCCTTGCCGATGACGGTTCCATTGCTGACCGGACACAGGTGATCTCTCATACAGGAAAAGGCCCCAACCAGCCACGTCAGGATGGACCGCATACCCACTTTACAGAGTTTACTCCCGACGGAAAGTATCTGATCGTGATCGACCTCGGCATTGATGCTGTCAAGCTCTATCCGTGGAGTGATAATGGGATCGATGCAGCGAATGTGCTGACATTCCAGACTCCTCCGGGAAGCGGACCCCGCCATTTGACCTTCAATGAGGCAGGCAGCATGGCTTATCTTGTCACGGAGCTGGGCAATACGGTTCTGACACTTTCCTATGACGGAAACGGTAATTTCGCTTTGCTGAATACAGTTTCCACGCTGCCCGAACACTATTCCGGCGCCACGAAAGCTGCTGCGATCCGATTGTCACCGGATGAACGGTTCCTTTACGTTTCCAACCGCGGTTACGACACCATTGCGTGTTATGAGCTGGATCCGGAAACAAAATTCCCCGTCTGGAAAGGTCTGACCTCTTCTGCAGGGCTTGGTCCGCGCGATATCAACTATCTGCCCGGTTACAAAAAATTCGCAGCTGCAAACGAGTTTTCCGATGTGGTCGTCTTCTACGATGTAAAGCCGGAAACCGGGATGCTTTATCCTGACGGAAACATGGTTCGGATCCCCGGACCGCTTGCGATTTTCTGGTGATCAGATGGAAGAGTTTGTCTCTCTTCAAACGGCAGATGCTCTGGCGCGTGTCAGAGCAATTGCCGATGATGTCTGGCCCAAGACGTTCCGGGAGATCCTGTCCCCGGAACAGATCGTTTATATGATGAAGATGATGTATGCGCCTGAAGTCATGGAAAAAGAGCTTGCAAGCGGCTATTCTTTCGATTTGTTGGTCATAGATGGTGTTGATGCCGGGTACATGGTTTATGCGCCCTATAAAGAGCCGGGAACGATGAAATTGCACAAACTTTATCTTCTGGAAGAGTATCAGGGGAAGGGCTGCGGACAGAAAATGCTCTGTCATGTGGCAGACGAGGCAAAAAAGCGTGGTTTCAGCTCTTTGATCCTTGCGGTCAATAAACAGAACACCAAAGCACAAAAAGCCTATAGCCGGTTTGGATTTGAACATTATAAGTCAGTTCAGATCGACATTGGTAACGGCTTTATCATGGATGATTACTGGCTACGTTACAGCTTGTAAGGGATCAGCCGGATGGTAATGATGCCCGGGTACTGGGAATACTGGGAATACTGGGAGAGAGCGGGCAAAGAAAAGTTTTTGCACAAGGTCATTTCTCTGCGCACCCAGGCGCAAAAAACAGTACTCCCAGTACTCTTAGTACTCCCAGTTTCCCAGCCGATCCTAGGCGTTCCTATGATAAATCTTACTTCTTTATAACCAGCGTGTCTTGCACCGTTCCGTCGGCGTTCAGAGCTTTCATTGAGATTTTGCCCGGTTCGACGTTGAACAGCAATGCAAAGCCCGGTTTTTTTCCGGCACCCGGTCCGCCTCCGCCAACAACCACGACAGGGAATCCCCATTCTTTGGAAACTGCTGTCCGGTCATATTTATGAGTATGTCCTGCAACCCACAAATCAATGGGAGCAGAGGATTTTTTGAACACATCTTTGACCATTTTTTGTGTGCGGGGAACCATGTGCCGGAAAGAATCTTTCTGTCCGTGCGGAGCAACATGAGCAAAGACAATACGGAATTTTGCAGACTGAAATTCCGGTGTTTTTACAACCTCTTTCAGCCAGTTTGTCTGTTCTTCCAGCAGATTGTCCAAATCATTCAGGTGCATATGAACGTTGTGACAGTTATCGGAACCGGCTGGCAGGTGATGTCCGGTATCAAGGACGATGTAGCAGACTTCGCCGATCCGGAGCATACCATAACTTTTACCGTTGTTGAACTGGAAATGTTCCAGCCATTGCTGTGCTTCGGCACCTTCAAATTCATGGTTCCCTCTTGCTGTGACAATAAATGTTTCGCTGGGAATGCACTTCAAAACGCTGTCGAAAACATCATTTCGGAAGTGATTGATCACACCGTGTAAATCGCCGACATGAACCATGAAATTGCATTTGTTGAGTTCGGGGAACGCTTTCTGAATAGCTCTGATCCGGGCAAGATTTTTCTGTTTGGAAGTATCCTGCGTGTCACCGATCAGGAAGAAGGAGTACTTCTGAGCTTTCCCTGAGTAAGTGCGGAAGGTTCTGACCGGTTCCGGTTCAGCTGTTTCAAAGTGAGGCGGGAGACGGCGCAGAGCGCGGTATTCATAAGTGGAATCCGGCTTCAAGCCCACCAGACTGAAAGAGAGAACATTTGCTTCATCCACGATCTGACCGCCGCGCAGAACATTTGCTTTGATCCATTGTTTTGAGCCTGCCAGACGGTATTCCAGATCCAGCGGCTGCCGTCCGTTGAGAAGATAGTTGATCGTGACGGAATTTGCGCCCGGGTTTGTGAGATATGGAGCGAATGCGATCCCCGGTTCCGGCAATTGGCGCGGGGGAATATCGGGATCATCACATTTTTCAAAGAAATCAACGGCTGCGGTCCAGCTTCCGGAACCGGGTTTGACGAAGAACGTCAAATCATTTCTTCCTGCTCTGAGTTTGAGTGTGAAAATACGATCCTGCGCAGTTGGCGGCCAGTTATCGTTTCCTCCAACATCGGTTCCACCGATGAATCTGCCGTTACAATAGGCATCGATCCACCAGTCTGCGCCCATGCCGACATAAATCGTTGCGGGCTTTTCCGCAAAAACCGTTCCCGCGAGAATTGCACGGTCGTTGCTGTTGAATTTTTTCTTTTCAGAGAGATCAAGCAACACTGCTGTTTGAATGAGTTTTGCCTTGACTTTTTTTGTTCCCTGGAACGGGATGAGAAAATCGTCTTCAAATCTTGCTGCTGCGGCATCCTGTTTTGAAAATTCTTTACACTTGAAAAGTTTCCATTGAGTCGGCAGAACGATTCCCTTTATTTTCTGCTTTTCCATCCCTTTCGTTTTCATTGTAGTCTCTCCCTTTTTCATATCTTTTGCAGAAAGTGTATTTCCGGCAAGGAGTGCAACTGCGGCGATTGCCGGAAAGATGATTCTTCTGAGTGATAAAAACCTCATTTTCAGTCCTTTAAATTTTAGGTTAGTCCTTTTGTGATATAACATATATGAGGTCAGGCTTTTTGTCAATACTTTATTTCAAAAAATATTTTTATTTTGCCAGAGAAAGCAATAGATATAAGTTTTTTTTCAGATTTACATTGAAAAAAAACAATGATATTGTATATTTATAAGATGAAATAATTTTACTGTGAAACAGAGGGAGAATATCCTATGAACAATTTGCTGCAGGAACGGTTGGATGCCCGTACAATTATTTTTGACGGCGCAATGGGAACAGAGCTTTATAAACGGAACTTTTTTGTCAATGTATCATACGAAAACCTTTGTTTGACCGCCCCGAATGTGATTCAGGAGATCCATCAGGCGTACAAAGATGCCGGAGCAGATGTGCTGACCACAAACTCTTATGGAGCAAACTTCAATAACCTTTGTAAATTCGGGCTCGGTGATAAAGTTGCTGAGATCAATGCGGCATCTGTCCGGATCGCAAGAAAGGTTTCCGGACAATCATTGCTTATTGCCGGTTCTGTGGGACCGCTGGGCGAACTCACAGAAGCCGCCGGAAAGAGTGATGCCGATGCAGCTGCAATGCTGAAAGATCAAATCTCAGCTCTTGCTTCTGAAGGTGCCGATTTTATCCAGTTTGAAACCATTTCCACGAAACTTGATCTGACCCGTGCGCTTGCTGCAATGGATCAGTTCGGGTTCGGAATCCCTTACGTCATCAGCTGCGTTTTTCAAGTTGATGGAACAATGCCGGACGGAACAGCGGCAGAAGAGATTTTCGCTTTGCTGAAACAGACAGCCGTTCCTCCGACAGCGTTCGGTATGAATTGTGGTCTCGGTCCGGATCAGATGCTGACCGCTTTTGAAAAAATAGTGAAACTTTCCGACTTTCCTGTGATCGTTCAGCCCAATACCGGCGTGCCGAAAAATGTCGGCGGCCGCAGTATTTCCATGTGCAGTCCGGAATATTTTACGACTTACTGTATGCGTTATGTTGCACTGGGCGCACGGGGGGTCGGCGGCTGCTGCGGAACGACTCCGGAAGATATTCTCGACATGGCACGCAGTGTGAATCCCCTTGCACGCATTCAGGCTCACAAGGCGGTTCTGACCAAAGAGCCGGAAAATCCGGGTGTTGAATCCAAACCCTTTGCGGAACGTTCTACTTTTGCTGCAAAACTTGCAGCGAAAAAATGGATCTGCAATATTGAAATCGTTCCGCCGCAGGGGTATGATCTTAAGAATACCATTGAAAAAGCAAAACGGTGCCGGGAAGCCGGATTCGATGCCATCAATATTCCCGATGGTCCCCGCGCAAGTTCCAGAGTTTCTGCCATTGTGACAGCTCATACGATCCAGCGGGAAGCCGGGATCGAAGCGATCCTGCATCAGTGCTGCCGCGATAAAAACCTGATCGGTATGCAGGGCGATTTGCTTGGCTGTGCGGCACTGGGAGTGAATAATATCCTTTTCATTACCGGCGACCCGCCGAAGCTGGGGGATTATCCCTTTGCATCCGGCGTGTTTGATATCGACTCCATCGGTTTGATCCGGGTACAGAACCGTTTGAATCACGGTCTTGACCTTGCCGGAAAACCGATCCCGATGCCCACTTGTGCCGTGATCGGTGCCGGAGCTGATCCCAATGCCATCGACATGGAACGTGAAGTCCGGCGAACCCGGGAAAAGATCCAGGCGGGAGCGGAATATATTGTAACACAGCCGGTGTTTGATCCGGAAGCTCTGTTGCGGTTTATGGATCTTGTTCCGGAACTGCAGGAGATTCCACTGATTGCCGGGATCTGGCCGCTGGCAAGTTTGCGGAATGCGGAATTTATGAAAAATGAAGTTCCGGGCGTTGTTGTTCCTGATTCCGTAATGGAACGGATGGCGGCAGCACAGACCAAAGAAGAGCAGCGGGAATGCGGAATTCAGATCGCCCGGGAATCTGTAGAACGGATCCGCAGCAGTGTTGCCGGGATCCAGGTGAGCGCACCCTTTGGAAATGTGGAAATCGCAGTTGGCGTGATCCGTTGAAATGAGGTGAATCATGAGAGAAAACAGAACTGCTTTACTGTACAGCCAGCTGGAAAAGAAGATCCTTGTTCTTGACGGTGCAATGGGGACGATGCTTCAGGCATTCAAGCCGGAAGAAAGAGATTTTCGGGGAGATATTTTTCAGGATCATGCAATTCCATTGAAAGGGAATAATGATGTGTTATGTCTGACCCGTCCGGAGATGGTGCGGAGTGTTCACCGCCGTTATCTGGAAGCCGGAGCGGATATTATCGAAACGAATACTTTCAACTCCAACAAAGTCTCCCAGAAAGAGTATGGGTTATCGGAGGAAGTCTACCGTCTTGCGAAAGCCGGGGCGGAGATCGCGGCACTGGAAGCAGCTGAATTTACCGCAAAAGATCTGTCGAAACCCCGATTCGTTGCCGGTTCTGTGGGCCCCACCGGGAAAACCCTTTCCATGTCCCCGGATGTCGCAAATCCGGCGTACCGCGACTTGAGTTTTGATGAGATGGTGGAATCTTACCGTCCGGCGATCGAAGGGTTGATCGACGGCGGTGTGGATATCATTCTGATCGAAACGATTTTTGATACTCAGAACGCCAAAGCTGCGGCATATGCGGCAGAACTTGTGTTTGATGAAAAACAGATCCGCTTGCCGATCATGTTCTCCGGAACGGTCAGTGATGCCAGCGGAAGATTGCTTGCCGGACAGAATGTTGAAGCGTTTCTGATTTCCGTTTCCCATGTGCCGGAACTCCTTTCCATTGGATTCAACTGCGCTTTGGGAGCGGAAGAGATGCGTCCGCACATTGAAGAACTTGCGGCAAAAGCGGCATGTTTTGTCAGTGCGCACCCCAATGCCGGATTGCCGGATGAACTGGGCAGATATCATCAGACTCCCGAAAAAATGGCAGAGATCGTTGGAGGTCTTGCCAAACGCGGATTGCTGAACATTGTCGGCGGCTGTTGCGGAACGAATCCGGATTTCATCGCCGCTATTGCAAAAGCTGTGGAAGGTGTTGCCCCCCGTACAAAACCGGAAATTGCCAGAAAACTGCGTCTTTCCGGATTGGACCCGGTTGTGGTCAGTTCCGAACTTCCGTTTCTGAATATCGGAGAACGCGCCAACGTTGCAGGCTCCCGCAAGTTTCTGAATCTCATGAAAGAAAAAAATTACAGTGAAGGTCTGCGGATCTGCCGTCATCAGGTGGAAAACGGCGCACAGGTTCTTGATATCAACATGGATGATGCCATGCTGGATTCCGAAGAGATCATGAAAGAATTTCTGCTGAATCTTGCTGCAGAACCGGAAATTGCCAGAACTCCGCTGATGATCGACTCCTCCCGCTGGAGTGTTCTCCGGACGGGGCTCTGCTGCGCTCAGGGAAAATGTATTGTGAACTCCATCAGCTTGAAAGAGGGGGAAACTGCTTTTCTTGAGAAGGCAAAAGAAGCCCGCCGATTCGGTGCGGCGATCCTTGCAATGGCGTTTGACGAACAGGGACAGGCTGACACCATTCAGCGCAGAGTCGATGTCTGCCGCAGAATGTACAAACTTCTGACAGAACAGGCAAATGTGCCGCCGGAAGATATCATTTTCGACCCCAATGTATTTGCAGTTGCGACCGGTATGCCGGAACATGACTCCTGCGCAAAAGATTTCATTGAAGCCGTCCGGATCATCAAGACGGAGATGCCGCTTTGTTCTGTGTCCGGGGGAATCAGCAATGTCTCTTTCTCCTTCCGGGGAAATGAACCTGTCCGCAGAGCATTGCACAGCGTTTTCCTCTACCATGCAGTAAAAGCCGGATTGGGGATGGCGATCGTCAACCCTGCCCAGCTTGATATTTATGATGACATTGATCCGGAACTCCGTGCTGCCGCTGAAGCTGTGATCCTGAATACCTCTCCCGATGCCGGAGAAAAACTGCTGACACTTGCCACCCGTTTGAAAGATTCTCAGACTGCTGTTCAGGAAAGTGGAAGAACTCCGGAGTGGCGGACAGCTTCTCTGGAAAGACGGCTGGAACATGCCCTTGTCCGTGGTGACGATTCCTATTTGAATACAGATTTGGAAGAGGCTCTCGGGAAATATCCGAAAGCTGTTGATATTATCGAAGGACCTCTGATGGATGGAATGCGGGAAGCCGGACGTTTGTTCGGAGAAGGAAAAATGTTCCTGCCGCAAGTTGTGAAGACTGCCCGTACCATGAAAATGGCTGTGGAGTTCCTGACGCCGTATCTCTCCGGTGAAAATGCCGGGGCTTCTGCAGGGAAAATCATTCTGGCAACTGTAAAAGGTGATGTCCATGATATCGGAAAAAATATTGTGTCGGTGATCCTGCGCTGCAATAATTATGATGTAACGGATCTTGGCGTCATGGTTCCGTCTGAAACGATTCTCGAAGCAGCCGAAAAAGAGAAGGCAGATGCAATTGTCCTGAGCGGTTTGATCACACCGTCTCTGGCAGAGATGGCAAATGTTGCATCAGAGATGGAACGGCTGGGAATGAAGATCCCGCTGTTTGTCGGAGGTGCAACGACTTCCGAGGAACATACCGCTCTTCACATACAGCCTCATTATTCTGCTCCCTGTGTGCAGACTTCCGATGCTTCTCAGATCATTCCGGCAATGAACGCACTCCTGAATCCGGAAAAACAGGCTGAGTTTATCCGTGAGTTGAATAAAAAATATGAAGCTATCCGCAATCGTTCCGGAGTGCCGGAGAAGAAAACTGCGAACGTTGAAAACCGGAAAAATAAAGTTTCATCGCCTGCTCCGAAGGTGACTTCAATTCAAGTCGTTTCGGCAGATATTGAAGAAATTGCACCGTATATCGACTGGAACGCATTTTATAAAGTATGGAACATTCATGGAAAAACAGTGGAAAGTGAAGAGGCAAAACGTTCTTTGCGGAATGATGCGGAACAGTTGCTGAAACAGGATCTTCTTCAGGCAAAAGCTGTGTTTGGAATTTATCCGGTTTCTGTGGAAGGAGAAGATGTGTCTGTTCTTGGAAATGATGGTTCTGTATTGGAAAAATTGCACTTTCCGCGCCGTCAGATGCCGGATGGCAGAACACCGTCACTGGCAGATTTTCTTGCAGACCGGGATCATCTTGGAATGTTCGCTCTTTCAGCCGGGTTCGGAGCAAAAGAATCTGCAGAAAAGTTTATGGCAGAGAACAATGAATATATGTCATTGCTGGTCCGGATCCTCGCAGAATCCCTTGCAGAGGCGTTTGCGGAAAAACTTCACCGTGAGATCCGTGATAATTATTGGGGATATGGCAACGCCGTTTCTGACTCCCGGAAAGAGTTGTTCTGTGCAGAATGTTCCGGGATCCGCGCTGCTCCGGGATATTCCAGCTGTCCGGATCATGAAATGAAACGTCCGATTTTCCGGTTGCTTCAAGTTGAAGATCAGATCGGCATGGAATTGACGGAAAATGCGATGATGATCCCGGCTGCTTCTATTTGTGCATTTCTTTTTGCCTCTCCGGAAAGTTTTTATTTTTGACCCCCCGAAAGAGATCAAAAAGAGCTGGAAAACGAAAAAACGACATTTTTTTCAGTGATATTTTAAAATAAAGAGAGTTTTTGATTTGCACTCTTGCAATTTAAGTGCTATATTCACTGATGATATGTTGTCTAGTAAAATGGAAGGAAAAAAAATGGCTGAAGAAAATATGACACAGGACACGAACAGTCAGCTTGGTAAGAAGATTACCGTTAAGCTGAAGCCGTTGGCATTGGAAAAAGCCACAGGAGGACAGCCTGCTGCCCCTGTAAATATTCCTGCTGCACCGGTTGGTGCATCTGCTTCTGCTACTGTTAGATTCGATAAAAAAGCAGTTGCTGCTTCTGAACCGGAAATGCCGAGTGCCCAGGATATGGCAAAACGGACAATCAAATTGTCTCCGCCGCCGAAAAGCGGTATGCCGAAACCTCCGGCAGTCCCGGGGGCAACCCCTACTGCGCCGACCGCTAAGAAAGCAACGCAGGTCGTTAAAGTTTCCGGAACCGGTGCCGCTGTTGCTGCTACGGCAGCTGCTGCCGCTACAGTTGCTACTGTTGCTGCAGCTAAGACTGTCAGCGCAGCCGGTACAGTAGGTGCCTCTGCTGCAACCGGCGCAGCTAAAGCTGTTGTTTCTGCTGATGCCACCCAGGCAGTTAAGAAGCCCTCATTGTCAATTCCAAAGGCCGCCCCTGCTGCCGCCGCCCCTGCCGCCCCTTCTGCCGATGCGACACAGGCAGTTAAGAAGCCCGGATTATCTATTCCTTCTGCCGCCCCTGCCGCCCCTGTCGCCCCTGCTGCAGATTCGACCCAGGCAGTCAAGAAGCCCGGATTATCTATTCCTTCTGCAACCCCTGCTGCTGCCCCTGCCGCCCCTTCTGCCGATGCGACCCAGGCAGTCAAGAAGCCCGGATTATCTATTCCTTCTGCAACCCCT
>SUVT01000156.1 GCA_015061845.1 Lentisphaerota bacterium | reverse complement strand
TTTAAGTGATAAAGAGTTCGCAGACAAGCTGAAAGCAATGATTCCAATGCACCGTTTCGGAACGGCTGAAGAGTGTGGGAACCTGATCACCTTCCTTGCCTCTGATGAAGCCGCATATATCACCGGAGCGGAAATCCCCATCGCAGGCGGATGGCAGTTGTAACTCATCTCCGATGAATCTTTTCCGGCAATGACAAAGGTTATTGCCGGATTTTTTTTTGTTTCCGGATTGCAAACCACCGGGGAAGGAGTTATATTTCATCGAAAAAACGAAAGGAGTTTCCATTATGTACCAGGGAAAATACGGTTGTGCCATCTGGGGATGCGGATGGGTCGCAAGCGGTCATATTGCTGCATATCTCAAACATCCGGACTGCAAATTGATCGGTCTCGGCAGCCGCAGAGAGGAAAGCGCACAGGCTAAAATTCAGGAGTTCGGGCTTTCCGATGTCACTCTCTACCGCTCTTTTGATGAAATCCTCAACGACAGCCGCGTGGATGTGGTTTCTATCTGCACCCCAAACGATCTTCATGCAGAAGAGGCGATTCTCGCAGCTAAAGCCGGAAAACAGATCTTTCTGGAAAAACCTGCAGCAGTCTCCGAAGAACAGCTGGATCGCCTGACTGCAACACTGGAAGAGTATCATACAAAAACTGTCATGGGGCTGGTTCTCCGCTTCAACCCGTTGAGTATCATGCAGAAGCGACTGATTGCAGATGGAGAACTCGGAAAAGTTTTCATGACAAATGTCGACTACTGGTTCGGCAGGGATCGCGGCGGATGGATGCGGGAAGGAAAACGGACCGGCGGAGCCTTCATTCTGGGCGGCTGTCACTCCGTGGACCTTGCAAGATTTCTGCTGGGTTCAGATATCGCAGCCGTCCGGGGAGATTCTCTGCAAGTCGGTGACTGGTATGACTATCCACCGGTTGAAACTGCCCAAGTCCGTTTCGCAAACGGCGCAAAAGGTGTGTTCTCCTGTTCTCTGACTGGTTTTGTTCCCTATACCGCAAACATTCATATCATCGGAGAAGACGGCACGATCCTGAACGATAAATTCTTCCTGCGACGCTTCAAAGAACAGAAAGAGTTTTTCACTGTTGATACCGGAGTCAAAAAGACCGGAGATGTTTACGGACACCCCTTCCCCGCCATTGTGGATCACTTTATCACCTGTCTGAAAGAGGATCGGGATTCTGACCACAATGTGGCGTCTGCAGTGAACTCCCATAAAGCCTGTTTTGCCATTTGCCGCAGTGCAGCCAATCAGGGAGAATGGATCGAACTGTGATCCGAACGCTGAAATTCCGGCACAAAAAAAGGCGACAGGATCAACACCTGCCGCCTGATTTTTTATCTGTTGAATATCAGAGATCCAGTCCGGTTTCCGGAGCCTGTTTCATTACGATATTCATACATTCCACGGCTGCACCGGATGCACCTTTTCCAAGGTTGTCATAACGGGCAAGCAGAAGAATGCGGTCTTCATTCCCTTCCACCATGATCTGCATGGAGTCTTTGCCGCTCATGGCATTACCGGAAAGCAAACCGCCTTCGGAAGCATTTTCTGCATAGAAAACCATGTTTCCATTATAGAGATCTTTGTAGACCTTGCGGATGCTTTCCACTGTTGCACCGTTGGCAAGCTGAGACTTGAACACGGGAACCGTCACCAGCATACCGCTGTAATAGTCAGCCACGATCGGACAGAAAACCGGAGCTTCTGCACAGCCGGAGATCTTGACCATCTCTTTCAAATGCTTGTGCTGCTGTCCCAAACCGTACTGGCGGGGAGCATCAAAAAGAGCGGGACGGTTTTCGTCGCCATATTCCGCGATCATTTTCTTACCGCCACCGCTGAACCCGGTCAGAGAGTGACAAGTCAGCAGAGTATCAGCCGGCAGGATCCCGGCATTGATCAGCGGCTGAACCAGTGCAATAAAACCGCTGGCATGACAGCCTGGAACAGCAATACGCTTGGAGGTGGCGATTTTCTGGAAGAAAGCGGGTGAAAGTTCCGGAAACCCGTAAGCCCAGTCATCGCAGGTACGATGAGCGGTAGAGGTATCGAGCACCACCACGTCAGGATTTTCGATCATAGCCACAGCTTCGCGGGAAGCGTCATCGGGCAGACACAGGAATGCGATATCGCAGGAATTGAGCATTTCCTTACGGCATTCAGGTTTCTTGCGGTCTTCCTCGGAAAGAGTCATCAGCTGGATATCATTTCTGAGCTGAAGCCGTTCATAAATACGAAGTCCGGTTGTTCCGGCCTTCCCGTCAATAAAAACTTTTGTTGTCATTTTTTCCATCTTTCGTTAAATTGAACTTGACGTTACTGTCATGGAATCACAGGAGACTTCGATCCTGTCAAATCCCATAACATACAACGTTTTTCTGATTTTATCAAATGAAAAACGAAAAAACTTTCAAAAAAAAGTGATAATTGAAAATTTAAACGCACAATTCATGGAAACAGGTTAAGATATTGTGCGTTTAGTGTTACAGTGGATTTTTTTAATCTCTTTCAGAGGTGAATTTGTGCGTTTAGTTCTGCAATTCGTGCATTAACTATTGCAAAAAGAGCGTTTAGTGTTACAAAGTTTGGAAAACAAAATAAGCTCACGCAGGGCATGAATATCTCTGAAATTTTAATGTAACAGAGAACGCACACCCTCTAAAGAGACAAATCAGATACTCCGATTTGTAAGACTGACTGCACGGTTATTTTTTCAGATCAGATTTTTCCTTTCAAGAGTATTGGATTCATAGTAACAAGTTTTGGGTCAATGGGAAAAATCCCTATTGCCGCCAGAAATTTTTTCCCATAAATAGATTCAAACCTGCGGATAGCAGGTACATCATCATACTGTTTTCTGATATAACTATTCAAGTGAGACAGTAAAAGATTGATGTCTTCCTGATTCAAAGCATTAAAAGAAGTTCTTTTTGGAAGAATCCGCCTCAAATTCAGGTGGTTGTTTTCGACAAATCCCTTTTGCCATGCTGAATTTGGATCACAAAAAAAGATTTTCGTTCTTTGTGTGCCTGTTATACTCGTTTCAATAGCAGTCGGATTTGAAAATTCACTTCCGTTATCAGTCAGAATCACAGGAAATAGTTTTTTAAACATCTTCAAACCAAATTGCTTCTCGATATTGTCAAAGTAATCAATAACAGATTGTGAATTATTTGTATTTCTGATACAAGCGAGCATCAAACCGCAATCAAAGTTTATTGTAAGCAAAACTTTTCCTCCATCGGAACCTACGACCGAATCCATTTGAACGACTGCAATATCCGGATGAGCTTCTATATATTGCTTGAAATCGTTATAGGTTCTTCCAGTTCTGTACTTCGGATCAATTTTATGGCGAATCTTTTCTTTTTTCTTTGGCTTCCTCTGACACATTTTGGGCATATCTCCACGCGGCAGCGAAAATGAATCGTTGTGAAAATAATTGTAAATCGTTTTCTCACATTTTTGAAAAACATCCTTATGCGCTGCCATAATGTGATGCAACGACTGCCCCAGATTCAAACCATTACGAATCAAACAGACATAAGATGAAAATTCTTCCGGTGAAGTATCAATCCCTTCCCGACAACTCGTCAATAAGATCCGGTATTCTTCCATCGCTGTTGAAGCTATATAAAAAAATTTACGTTTCCGGCAGGATTGCATTTCCCGGCAACCATTGCAAACGTGGGGAAAATGATCTAAACGGAGACATTTATTTTCTATAAAATCCAGACAGTATTTATTGCAGGAAATAATCTTGCATTGACTGCAGCGACCAGGACAATCTGATGGGGGAATCTTACAAATTGTCGAACGATTGCATTCATTCTTAAAAATACAATAATTGCGACTCCTTCTCCGATCTGTCGTTTCTTCTTGTCGATGTTTCTTGATCTCCCGACTGATCGTGGTGTGACTTTTCCCAAGATTTCTTGACATTTCTGTTGCTGATACTCCGGCATTCAGCATGTTTTCGATTCTTAACCGGTCTTCCTTTGTGAGATGCGCCATAATTGATCTCCTCTGTTTG
>SUVT01000049.1 GCA_015061845.1 Lentisphaerota bacterium | reverse complement strand
TAGTTTGAGCGTGGCTACCCACAGGGTAACCACCGAAAACGCTCCATTTGCAGATCGCAACAAGAATTTTCTGCCATTTTTGAAGACTTTTGAAATTGCCTCTTATGTGAATTGAAAAAGTAAATGCACATTTTTAAGAATCTCAAGAATATTTAATACAGGTTGCTTGACTTTACTGTTAGCAGGTGTTATATCGTTGTTAATAGACTCAACAAACTGTAAGGCGGAACCGGCAAGACTTTGTTCGTTGTCGGCAAGCCCTCGGTAGTCTGGAAAAGTGTATGAAAGATTACCCGAAGATCTTGCAGAAGTTGAGTTGTTTTTATCAACCTCCGGCGCAACCGAAAACCAGATTCTGTTGTCCCCATTACCGTCCGTTCCAGTCTGTAATCATAAAAAAATTGTTTTTCGATTGATTCCAGACTTATATTATTCTTGAAAACTCTCTCTCTGATGCTATATTAAAATGTTTTCTCAAGAGGTAATTTCAAAAGTCCGGCAAAATTTGGCTGAAAAAAGATTGTTGATGAGTTGGAAATGGTAGTTTGAGCGTGGCCATCCTCCTTCGCTGAAGCTATGGAGGACAAGCCGAAAACGCTCCATTTGCAGATCGCAACAAGAATTTTCTGCCATTTTTGAAGACTTTTGAAATTGCCTCTCAAAACTCAAACTATTAGGACAGGCAGAAATTATGCAGAAGAAATTCCTCGTTTTCGGAGCCCATCCGGATGATCCGGATCTCATGTTCGGCGGCAGTGCCCTGAAACTGACCAAAGCCGGACATATCGTCAAATTTGTTTCTGTTACAAACGGCGGTGCCGGACATCATATTCTTTCAGAAGAAGAGTTGATTCCAAGACGTTACAACGAAGCTCAGGTGTCTGCCGGAATCATCGGTCTGGAAGAATATCAGATCATGGATAATCCCGATGGAAGGCTGGAAAATACCCTCAAGAACCGGGAAGATATTACCCGGATCATCCGGAATTTCCGTCCGGACGTTGTCATCACCCACCGTCTTTGCGATTATCACCCGGATCACCGGATCACAGCTCAACTTGTTCTTGATACATCCTTTCTTCTGAGAGTTCCGCACTTCTGTCCGGACACAGCGGTTCCCGACCATAATCCGGTCTTCGCATACTCTTTCGATGCCTTTACCGATCCCCGTCCGATCCGGGCTGATGCTTACGTCGATATTGAAGATTATGTGGAAGATAAATACAGACTTGTTGACTGTCATAAATCCCAATTTTATGAATGGCTACCCTGGGTGGATCTGAACGAAAAGAATTTTTCTACCGATGGATGGAGCTGGAAACAGAAAATGGAATATCTGGAAAAACACTGGGGATGGCGTTTCAAAGCTCAAGCAGCCATGACAAACGGGAAAGCGGAAAAGTATGCAGAGATTTTTGAATACTCCCCCTATGGACGTCAGGTATCTCCGGAAGAGTTTCAGGCGTTGTTTGAGCCTTAATAAATAAAGGAGTCTTCTAATGAAGAGAACTTTTCAGCAGCCGGAAGACTGGGGTTTCATCCGGGATCTGCAAAAAGAGCAGCCTCTATATATTAATTGGGAAAAGCCGGAACTGCAGACAGAGCCGCAATTGATTTGTGAGTTTTCCGATCCGGAATCTCTGCTGGAAACGGCAGTGGAGTCTCTCCGGAAATTTATGCGGGAAGCAATCCCATTCCCCTGCCCTGTCACGATCCGGATACTCAAGAGGAAATGGAAAACAGAAAGTTATGAACTGGAAACCGCCCGTTCCTCCGCCACTGTTTCCGCATGTGATCCGGAAGGTTTGCGCCGGGGGATCTATCACTTGATCCAACTCTGGAAAAGTTCACAGAAGCCTCATCTACCCAAACAGAAGATCCGCCGTACACCATGGCTGAAAAACAGGATCTCCCGCTGCTTCTTTTCCCCTATCAACCGTCCTCCGGCAAACCGGGACGAACTGCTGGATGATGTGGATTATTATCCGGAAGCGTACCTTGACCGTCTGGCTGCCGCCGGGATCAACGGGCTTTGGGTCAGCGCAGAGCTGGATCAAATCGCCATTTCAAGTTTTACGGGTGGACCTGATAAAAATGTACTGAAACGGATTGAAAAACTTCAACAGACAGTCGATAAATGCCGCCGTTACGGGATCAGAATTTTTCTGCAGATGAATGAACCGCTTGCACGCCCGTTCAATGATCCGCTCTATCAGAAATATCCGGACATGCGCGGGGTTGAAATCTACGGACGAGGCACATTCTGTCCCTCGTCACCGGAAGGTCAGGCTTATCTGGAAGAGACCTGCCGCAATATTTTTTCCAGTGTAAAACACCTTGGCGGACTGCTCAACATCACTTACGGAGAGAGCATTACAACTTGCGCAAGTGCAGATCATATGAAGTGTCCCCGCTGTTCAAAAGTGGAGTGGAAAGAGATTCTTCATCAGACCTGGCGCGCTATGCGGAAAGGCATGGATGCTGCCGCTCCGGAAGCGGATCTCATCTGCTGGCTTTACATTCCGGCTCCGGAAGTTCTGGGCGAAAAGTTCTTTACCTTGCTGGAAAATCCGCCGGAAAGAGTCATTGTTCAGCTGAATTGCGAATCCGGTTCCCTTGTGAAGCAAAACGGAAAAGAGTACCGGATCGGTGATTACTGGCTCTCCACTGATACCCCCAGTGAAAACTTTATACGGTTCGCTGAAACTGCAAAAAAATACAATGTACAGCTCGCGGCAAAACTGCAGGTTGGCTGCTCTCATGAAGTCGCAACGGTCCCTTACGTCCCTGTTCCCGGGATCCTTTACCGGAAGTACCGGCATCTGAAAAAGCTCAACGTTACAACCGTCATGCAGTGCTGGTATTTCGGGAATTACCCCGGACTTATGAATCAGGCGGCAGGGGAATTGGCATTTGAGACTTTTGAAGATACGGAAGAGGATTTTCTGGAACGGCTCGCCCGTCAGGAATGGGGAAAGTACGCCCCGAAAGCTGCAGCCGCCTGGAAGCTGTTCAGTAACGCCTATGTCAATTATCCCGCCTCCAATATGTTCCAGTATTTCGGTCCGGTGGCAGATGGGATCTCGTGGCCGCTGCATACAAAAAAACAGGATCTTGGACTGACCCCAACCTGGCTGCTTGAACCGGAAGAAAATGGCGACAACATCATTGAATGTCTCATGGAAATGTCCCTGGAAGATGCCATTGTGCAGATGAAAAAGCTCTCGTCCATCTGGCACAAAGGACAGATGAAGTATAACGCACTGCGTAAATATTTCACCGGGAATCAGGAAAGAATTCTTGATATCGATCTGGGGAATGCGCTGGATATCCAGTTCAACTCTGCGCTGAATATTCTGCAGTTCTACCACTTGAGAAACCGGATGACTTTGATCCGGGAAAAGGAAATTTCCAATACGCTCCGGATGATCGAACTTACCGGAAAAGATAACCGTCTCGGGTTCCACTCCGAAGCGGAGGGATATAAATATTATCCTGAAAAACTGAAATGGCGCCTGAAACAGCTCCGGGCAGAGAATAACGGCAACGGGAACGAATCTTATCAAATCGGTTCCGGCTGGCTCAATATGGAAAACTTCCGTTGGAAAATTGACCGTTTGAGCGATGGAAAACTGGAACTGAATGTGGAGTTTGACGGATTTCTTCCCGGCATGGATGAACTCAGTTTCAGCCTCGATGACTCCGGTGCAACGTTCCCTGCCCTCTTCCATGCAGACTACAGAGGTCAGATTTTCCGGAAACCGGACTTTGCAGAATGTTCTGTCACGATCGGTAATAACGGATGGAAATTGAACATGCTTTTCGATCCGGATGACTATTCAGCAAACCGTCCTCTGCGATTCAATCTGCTCCGGTTGACGGATATGTACAACACCCGTTACTCCTGGCCGGCAGGGATAAAACACCATCCTCCGCGCCTCAACCTGATCTTTTATCAGTCCTCCAATATGGGGACACTGGAAGAATAAATTAACCGGCACGGAACTTGAATTTTCCGGCAACAGAGCAATAAAAAAAGTGGAATACCTTGCGGCATTCCACTTTTTTGTTATTGGGATCGAATATCTTATTTCTTGTGATATTCTGTGTGAAGCAGGTGATGAGCCTTTTCACTTCCGGGGGTACCGAGGTACTCATCATAGAGCGCCTTGATATCCGGATTTTCATGAGAGCATCTGACAACCTTGCGTTCATCTTCGGAGTAGAGCCCCTTCATGCGCTTTTCAAGCAGTTCGGCATCGCCATGGAGGAAGGGCTGTCCGCCGCCGTTGATACAACCGCCCGGGCAAGCCATGATTTCGATTGCCTGGAAACGATCCTTATCGGCTCTGACCATTTCGAGAACTTTACGGGCATTTCCGAGACCGGAGCAGACAGCAACATTGATTGTCTTTCCGGGAGCGATTTCGACCTTGGCTTCCTTGATGCCGTCAAGACCGCGGACTGCGCGGAAGTTGATTGCATCGCCTTCGAGGTTCTTGCCATTGAGCATGAAGTAGACGGAACGGCAAGCAGCTTCAAGCACACCGCCTGTGACACCGAAGATGTCAGCAGCACCGGCAGATTTGCCCAGCGGATTGTCATATTCTTCATCGTCCATGTTGGCGAGGTTGATACCTGCTTCGTTGAACATACGGCAGAGTTCGCGGGTGGTGACGACATAGTCGACATCGCGGACGCCGTTGGGAGCGAATTCAGGACGTGCTGCTTCGTATTTCTTAGCCTGGCAGGGCATGACGGAAACAACGATCAGATCTTCCGGCTTCACGCCGATCTTTTCTGCATAGAAGCTCTTTGCAATAGCACCGAACATCTGCTGCGGGGATTTGCAGCTGGAAGGAATGTTCAGCAGATCGGGGAAGTTGTGTTCGATGAAGTTGATCCAGCTGGGGCAGCAGCTTGTCAGGATCGGCAGATTCTTGCCGGATTTGATGCGTTCAACGATTTCGTTGCCTTCTTCCATAATGGTAAGGTCAGCGGAGAAGTTGGTGTCAAACACTTTGTCGAATCCGAGAGCGCGGAGACCTGCGACCAGTTTACCGGTAACAGGGACGCCGGGAGCAAAACCGAATTCCTGTCCGACAGCCACGCGGACTGCAGGAGCGGTCTGAACGATAACGGTCTTGGAAGGATCGTTAATTGCAGCCCAGACTTTCTTGACATAGGAGATACCGGTGATAGCACCGACAGGGCAGACGTTGACGCACTGTCCGCAGAAGGTACAGCTGGTATCAGCCAGGGGGATCATGCTTGCGGTACCGACTTTAGCCTTGAATCCGCGGCCGTAACCGGTAAGGGTTCCGACAGTCTGAACTTTGGAGCAGACGGTTTCGCAGCGGCGGCACATGACACACTTGGAGAGGTCACGCATAATAGCATTGCTGGACTCGTCCACGGGGAACTTATTAATTTCACCCTTGTACTCAATATCTCTGATACCGAATTCAACAGCGAGCTTCTGGAGTTCGCAGTGCTGGTTCTTCGGACAGGTCAGACAGTCCTGCGGGTGGTCACTGAGCATGAGTTCCAGAACAGTTCTGCGGGCTCTGAGAGCGCGGAGACTGTTGGTGTGAACGACCATACCTTCAGCAACAGGAGTTGCACAAGCAGGAGCCAGGTTGCGGCGTTTTTCGATTTCGACGACGCAAACACGGCAGCTTGCGGGTTTGTTGGAGACTCCGCTGCCGAGATGAGCGCAGTAGCAAAGAGTCGGGATGTTGATATTGAGCTGGCGAGCCGCTTCCAGAACAGTGTAGTTTGCAGGGACAGTGACGGCTTTCCCGTTGATCGTGAGATTTACAGTCTTCATAATGTCTCTTACTCCATAACGATAGCTTTTTTCGGGCATCCGTCGACACAAGCACCGCACTTGATGCACTTATTCTGATCAATGACGTGCAGCTGCTTGAGTTCGCCTGTGATAGCGTTGACAGGGCAGTTGCGCTTACACTTGGTACAGCCGATACAGCTTTCGTTGATCTTGAGACGGAAGAGTTTACGGCAGGTGCCGGAGGGGCAGCGTTTATCGCGGACGTGTGCAATGTACTCATCCTTGAAGTAGCGGAGTGTACTCAGAATGGGGTTGGGAGCAGTCTGTCCGAGACCGCAGAGAGCGGTATCTGTAATGGTCTTTGCAAGATTTTCCAGATCAACGAGCATTTCTTCGGTTCCGTTGCCTTCGCAGATTTTGTCGAGCATTTCCAGCATACGGCGGGTACCGATACGGCAGGGGGTGCATTTTCCGCAGGATTCATCTTTTGTGAAGTCAAGATAGAATCTTGCCATAGCGGGCATACAGTCCTTATCGGAGAGAACGATCATACCGCCGGATCCCATCATGGAACCGATCTTGGAAAGGTTCATATAGTCGATGGGGGTATCGAGGTTTTCTGCTGTGATACAACCGCCGGAAGGTCCACCGGTCTGAACAGCCTTGAATTCACGTCCACCGGAGATACCGCCGCCGATTTCATAGATGATTTCGCGAAGGGTTGTTCCCATGGGAACTTCAACCAGACCGACGTTGTTGATCTGACCTGCAAGTGCGAACACCTTTGTACCGGAGTTACCGGAAATGGTCTTGACCCAGTTGCCATTTTCGTCGAATTCAGCTTTCCAGTTACCGATCTTGCTGTACCATGCAGCACCCTTCCGGATGATTTCAGGAATGGTAGCATAGGTTTCAACGTTGTTCACGTTACTGGAGCAGCCCCAGTATCCGCCGCCGACGTTTGCCGGGAACGGGGGTTTGGTGGTGGGTTCGCCGCGCTGACCTTCCATGGAGTGGATCAAAGCAGTTTCTTCACCGCAAACGAATGCACCTGCACCGAGTTTGATTTCGATATCAAAGCAGAAGTCGGTTCCCATGATGTTCTTTCCGAGAAGTCCGAGTTCGCGAGCTTCATCGATAGCGATCTGCAAACGGCTGACTGCCAGAGGATATTCAGCACGGATATAAACCAGACCATGCTGTGCACCGATTGCATAAGCACCGATTGCCATAGCTTCAATAATACTGTTGGGGTCTCCTTCCATGATGGAGCGGTCCATGAATGCTCCGGGGTCTCCTTCGTCAGCATTACAGATGATATATTTTTCATCAGCGGCGACGCTGGAAGCGATCTTCCATTTCAGACCTGTGGGGAATCCTGCACCACCGCGTCCGCAAAGACCGGAGTTGAGGACTTCCTGAACGACTTCTGCAGGCTTCATTTCAAACAAGCATTTTGCAAGAGCCTGGTAACCTTCGTTTGCGATGTATTCGGAGATATCTTCGGGATCGAGCAAACCGCAGTTACGCAGAGAAATACGCTGCTGTTTTGCATAGAAGCTCATCTTTGCATAGTCCTGAACGCGAGCTTTCAGCTGGGGTTCAACAAAGAGAAGACGTTCGACAAGCTGTTTGCCGACAATGTGTTTTTCGACGATTTCTTCCGCATCTTCCGGTGTGACCTGAACGTAGAAAACGTTGTCAGGCATGACTTTGACGATGGGACCCTGTGCGCAGAATCCAAAGCAGCCGGTCTGAATGACACGGACGTCATTTTCGAGACCGTTCTTTGCGATAGCTGCTCTCAGGTTATCCATAAGAGTCTGAGCGTTGGAAGCGTGGCAGCCTGTACCGCCGCAGCAAAGGATGTCTTTCTTTACAGAATTGATATTGTGTTCACTGGTGCAGCGGAGGCAAAGCTGAGCCTTGCTTTCATTGTAAGCTGCAAGCAAACTTTCTTTGGATGTGATCTTAGCCATATTCATTACCCCTGTGCTTGATATTCTTTGATGATTTCCACTGCTTTGGCAGGGGTGACTTTACCGTAAACCTTGCCGTTGACCATCATAACGGGAGCCAGACCGCAAGCACCGACGCAGCGAAGTGCGGAGATGGAGAAAAGACCATCTTCGGTGGGATGTGTATCAGCTTTGACACCAAGAACCCGTTCCAGTTCGGAAAGAACCTTTTCAGAACCTTTCACGTAGCAGGCAGTTCCCATGCAAACGTCAACGCAGTATTTGCCTTTGGGTTCTGTGGTGAAGTAGTTGTAGAAACTGACAACGCCGGAAACCTGAGCTTCTGTAAGGTTCAGTTTTTTGGCAACATACTGCTGGACTTCGCGGGGAAGATAACCGAAGATCTCCTGCGCTTTGTGCAGTACCTGAATCAGTCTCCCGCGGCGGCGCTCATCATTGAGATCCACATTGAGAGTGTCGATGAACGCATCAAGTTCTGTGAACTTTTCAGCAGCTCCTTCCGACAGTTTTTTGCAACAACACATAATTTACTCCCTGTTAGATGTTTGCAATCTATTTGCTGATGTTGTTTTTTTCAAATTGTGTACAGTACTTTCGGAATATACTACCTGTTATAAAAAAAATCAAATGACTTTTCGTTTTTTTTCAAGAATAATTGGTAAAAAAATACAAAAACAGGATTTGACAAAAAAAACAAACCGACGCACTCATATTCAAACCAATCATTTTTTTATTTTTTTAGAAGATAAAAAAATATTAACACGTCTGGCTTAACAAAATCAGGGAGGCTATTCCCCAAGCCTCCCTGCCCGATTCCTCAGATCATCTCTTTTTCGGGGAGTTCCAGATTCATTTCATCCACCCTCATCCCGAAACCGCTGCCGGAGAGCGTGGAAAGATCCAATACGCCGCCGCGTCTGCGGTAAAGTCCGGGGTGAACGTTTGCTTCCGCTGCAGAAGCATCCGGATAGAACTGCATTGCGTTACACTCCACTCCCATGATCGTTCCGACGTGTGCCGCCAGCTGGACATGAGGAATCATTGCAAGTCTGGGGTTGGTCAAATCCTGAACCATGAGAGTCATGCCGTTCTTTTTTGCCCAGCAGGCACTGAGCAAGGCTCCGGTTTGAGTTTTACAGGTCTTCAGCGCAACACCGGTCCAGCCGAGTGATCTGCCGAGCTTCACAAAACGCCAGTCATGGGCACTTTCATCCATGAAGAGAGGTTTCCGTGCTGAACAGGAGTGAACATCGATCAGATTCTTTTCAAGATCATAGGGGAACGGCTGTTCGACATAGAGGATCATATTAAAGATCTTCGGGTGATTTGCAAGAAGTTTATCAAGGATCCGGTTCACATAATCCGGATCGCTGACCATACAGTTGAAGTCAGTAGAAAGATGATCCACACCATGTTCCAGAGCAATTCTGCCGACATGGATCATGCGGTTATAGTCCCAATCTTCATCATTGCCCCGGAGTTTGATCTTGAGACAGTTCAAGCCATCTGTCTTGATCCAGTCATCCAGCAGAACGGGATAACCGTCTTCGGGTTCTGTTCCGTCTGCCTCTTCGGGATAGAGCAAGTCTTTTCCGCCGACGAGATGCCAGACGGGGAGCGTTTTTTCCGGTTTGACAAAGAAATTCTCCGGATAGAGCCCCTTGAACTGCTCATCTTCAAAGTAAGCCGCAAGATCTTTGTTCATGTACTTTGCATTGTAGGTTTCATAAACCGGAACGCCATGAAGATTTCCGTAAGCATCATGAAGAGCCATATCAAACGGAGCATTGCAAGTGAGTTCAACCAGCTGGGGATATTTCCCGGGGAGCTGAGTTTCCAGAAATTCATAACCGATCTCCATCGGATGACCGGAGAATGTGAAATTTTTCCATTTTGCAGCAAGTTTCCGGCACATCCCGCGCATTTTTTCCAAACGGCTGGCAAAGGTATCGGAAGAGGGCCATGCCCATGCGGGACTGAGAGGAGATTCCCCCCATCCGGCGGCACGTTTTCCGTTTTTATCTTCCACCGTGATGCGGACTCTTGTTGAATCATAACCCGTACTGACTTCGCTGCCGAATTTCAACGGCACACGCATCACCAAAGGTAAAAACCAAAGTTCGCAATCAACAATTTTCACATCAAATTCAGACATCTCAATCCTCCTGTAATTCTGCCGGAGATTCCGGAAACGCTATCACTTTTCCGGCTGCAGCACTCTTCCTTGCAAAGATCGGCGGCAGTACGGACCAAAGTCCATCTTCCAGAGAAACCATGGGCGGTTTTCCTGCACGGTAACGTTCGATAAATTCTTCCAGAGCATCCGGAATATTTTCATTGACCGGAATCACAACACCCGGTTTCCGCTTTGTTGACATTTCATGGAAGATGATGGAAGATTCCACATTCCACTCCCATTCCAGAGAACCGCCGGTTCCTTCCAGATATCCTTTGACGGTGAAATGGGGATTCCGTTCAGAGGAATGGAAGGAAATCTGACAACCGCTTTTCTGTCTGATCATAAGATCCCAGGTATCTTCCACACAGGTATCATTCCCCGGAAGTCTCAAACTCATCGCTGCAATGCTTGAAAAATCACCGCCGAGAGTCCGCATCCATTCAAAACAGTGGCAATAATGCTGAGTCAGCTCGCCGCCGGTTTCGGGGACATGCCGCCAGTCTTTGACTTCACCGGGTTTATAAACCGGGATATTATCGCAGCAGACCCAATTGAAGTTGATCCCGAACAGTTTTCCGATTTTTCCGGCTTGCACCAGCTCCGTAAGCTGACGGAAGACAGGAATATAACGGTAGGAAAGCCCCACATGGATATAATGCTTGCCGCAAAGGGGCATCAGTCTGCGAATATCTTTCGGGAAGACAGCCACAGGTTTTTCGATATAGATGGGCTTGCCGGATTTTACTGCCTGAAGCAGAGCATCCGGATGAGCTGCGGGAAAGAGAGAAATCAGCAGCATATCGACCTGATCGGAACTCAGCAGTTCCTCCAGGGTTGCAGCTTTTGCTCCATATTTCTGCGCCAAAGCCTCTGCCCGTTCAGAATTGATATCATGACAGAGTGTCACACATGCCATTCCCGATTCAAGAGCTTTTTCAAGGATTTGCTGCGTTCTGTTTCCACAGCCATAAAGACCAATTCTGAACTTGTTCATAACTCACCTCAATACAAGTAATCCATTGCTTTGCTCCAGAGAGGATCGACATCTGTATAGAGATCGAACATCTTCTGGAAGAACTCTTTCCGTTTTGCCTCAAACCGGTGTACCGGATAAGCATCCAATGCAGCTGCAAAGATCCGGGGATCACGGGTCGCCAATGCTTCTGCATTCAAAGTCTGGAACTCGGAAAGAGAAGCGATCAAGCCGCGGAACGGTGACGGAATATACTGGTTTTCCACCGGAGTAACAGTATCTTTGAAGATATCCATGGTATATTCCGCAGCGGCACCTTCCGGCAATCCATCGACAACGCCATAGTTGGGACGGCTGGCAACGATCCGCATTTTTTCGATCCCGGCAACAGCTTTGAGGATCGGGATGGAAATATCGGTGATATCTTTGCCGCAGTAAGGATTTTCACGTCTGGGGAGATCCCACTGGATCTTTTCCGGATTTTTGGAAAGATCAATAAATTCGGCAAACCGTTTTTCGATTCTGGCAAGCTCATTTACACGGGCATTTTTTACATCAAAAGCATCAGGGCTGCCGTCATACTTCTTCAGGATCTTTTCAGAGTTGCCAATGGAAATGTGCGCCAGTCCGTCATACTCCGTGGAGAAGACGAGCGTATTATATTTCCGGTACATATTGTAAAGATCGCAGATAGCCATTTCCATCATTTCTTTGGCAATTCCTGTGTGGCTGAATTCCATCAGTTTCCAGGAATCAGTCAATGTTCTGGGCAGCAGAGAGTTGTAAAGATCTTCGCCTTTATATTCTCCGCGCAGAATGAAAGAAAGATGGTTCACTCCGGCTGCGACAACATTCCAGTTGGGATCAAAACCATCTTTTCCGAAGCAGAGACGTCCCAAATCCCAGCGGTGATTTCCGAATCCTCCGCAAATCCCGAGAGCTTTGATCTTGGTGAAGCGGTTGACCATACAGCTGTAAACTGCAACAGGGTTCGGGAAAATCAGCATCAGAGCTTTCGGGCTGAGCTTTTCCAGTTTTTTCGCGATATCAAGGATGAGACCGCCCAATCTCAAAGAGAGGAATGCTCCATTGACTGTCAGCTGATCCGAAGAGAAATAGCCATACTCGTAAGCAAGGAATTTTGCAAGAGTTTCTGTCGGTTCTCTCCGAGCAGCCATGGTCAGATAGAGTACATCGATTCCGGTCAACCCTTCATCCATATTTGTTGTTGCGACGACTTTGCACTGGACATTCTGATATTCCGGACATGCTTTGATAAGTTTTGCAACTGCCTCAGCCCGTTCCAGTTTCAAATCGATCAGACGGATCTCTCCATTCCGGAAAATTTCCGGACATTCATGAAAAATCCCTCTGAAAATTGGCAACAACCGTAATGATCCCCCTCCGATAAAAGCAGCTTTCATTTCTTTTTCCTTTTTGTTGATTTTTGCTTTATTTGACGTTGCACCCTATTTAAATTTAAAGAGAACAACAAAAATTTCTGAAAACGAATTTCCAACGATCAGATCATTTCTGAACCGATGGCTAATATAATCGTCTGTGAAAAAAAATCAAGCAGTTAAAATATTTTTTATTCAGCAATAATAAGCCACCCCCTCAGAGAAACTTATTTTGTCTTTCCTGAAATATGCTTTTTTGTCTTTTTATTTGTATCGGACAAATATTTCAACAAGGTTTTTATCTCAAAAAATTTCAAATCCGGATATTTCCCGAGAAAAAGAGCAATGACAGCGCTCACAGTCGCAGTGGCATAACTTGTACCGGTCGCCCGATGGGAAAAATGCCCGTTCCGGTAACCGGAAGGATTGAATTGAGCCACTTCCACATTTTCCCCGTTGGCAGAAAATTCGATCGGCGGCTCTCCAGTGTAATGAATATCAAAAAAATCTCTATACGATGCTTTATCCACAGCAACAACAGAAGAAAGTTCTGCGGGAAATCCCAAGTCATCCACCAACGGGTTGTTCCGTTTCGCTGCAACAACAATCAAGTGATTCCGATAGGCTTCTTCGCATAAAGGCGCGATTTTTCTCTCAATGGACTTCCGGGCGGTATAGCTCATATTGATCACCTTTGCACCGAGAGAGATAGCCAGTTTGAATCCTTCCAGAACAAGTTCCGAAAGCCCCCCTCCCCCGGCATAGTCCAAATCAAGAACACGGATATCTACGATTTCCACATTTGGCGCACACTGCAGGATCCGGCTGGCAATTTCTGTCCCGTGTCCACCGATCGCATTATTGCTTCCGCGCTTCAACTTTACCGGAACAAAAGTATTCTCCGGTGTTTTTTCAAACCGCCAGGATTCTTTCACACATCCTTTGACGAACGGATGCGTTGCATCAATACCGGTATCAAGAACTGCCACTTTGACCTTTTTCAACTTGTCTGAATACTGCAGTCCCTTTAGATCTGTATGTAGAATATCAAGAAAATCAGGCATTGAACCGCCTCTTTACTGCATCAAATTGCCAAGGATCTGTAAAAGATTTCTGATCTCTGCTTTCTTATCCGGATTTTCTGAAACCAGCGTTCTGAACTGCTGCACAAGCTTCTGTTCTTCACACTGTTCCGGTAAAAGATCACTCTGGGAAAGCTTACCCGTTGAAAGTTCCAGCTGACGGTTCATGTTGATAATACAGCTCAGGATTGAGGCATACCGTAAATAAGTATCACCATCTTCTGAAGTAAATGTCGCTCCTTCTGAAAAACGGACGGCTGTAATACATCCCCACAGGTCGTCTGCGATCAGGATCGGAACAGCAATCACTGAAAACGGGTGTCCATCCCCCTCCACATCGCGCATCTGATCATTGACCAATCTGGAACCGATCTGCATTTCCCGGAGCAAAGCGGCGTTTCCGGTAACACCATCACCAAGCGCAACACTTTTTCCAATAAGATCTTTCGGAGAATTTCCGACGATATCTGCAAAGACCAGCACATGTTTGCTGTGGTCATAAATCAACAAAGCCCCTTCATCCGCACGGATAGCGGAAACTCCAAGTGCCAGCAGGGAACGAACCGTTCTCAATACTTCCGGATCCGTCTGTGTCTGCCATTGTTCAACTGTTTTATTCTTATATTTCATAGATACTCTCCGTAGTATTTCAGGACTCACTGCTGAGCAGATCCCGCATCTTCAGAATGTTTTTCTCTTTACCGCTTTGCAGGATCGCTCCGACTCCGGGATGTTTGAACTTGTGATCCAGCAGAAAATTCAATTCCAGTTCATCCCATTCCCGGTTTGTATAAACCAACCCTTTTACAAGGTTCAACTCTTTCCGGAAACACATTCCGGATTCATAAAAAGCTTCTGTTCCGACATGACAGATATCAGCATCGCAGAGAATTTGATCCAACTCATATTCAGGATAAGTTCCCGGGATCGTGGAGATGATCATCCGGCTGATTGCTTCTGTTTCTTCTTTTGTATAACCATATTCAGGCAAGAGTCCGACAGCATATTCAGCGGCAATTTTTTCATTCTGATCATACTGAACCAGATATCCATAATCATGAAGCAGCGCCGCAGTCTGCAGTAATCTGATCTCATCCGGACTTTTATTACACTGCAGAGCAAATTTTTCAACGTAAGAAATAACCCGTTCTGTATGCCCCCAGTTATGATAGACATAACGCGGATCGGTTCCGGCAATCAACCGGTCACGGATCAGTTCAAACAAATTTTTTGGCAAAAGCAATTTCATAAAGAAGTTCCCAATACAGGTTGACCTTTGATTTTGCTGCCGTCATTGAACAGGAAAGAAACACCGCCAAGCAGGATCTTCTCTGCCAATTCAGCCCGCTTGATATAACAAACGCCCTTTTTGACTTCTGTCTTGATCTGACAGAGTTCAAACATTCCGGACGGAATCATTTTACCGCTGTTATCACAGATGGAAATTTTCAGATTATCTTCGGTACCATCTTTGATTTCAAGAGCCGCTTCCCAGAAATAATCGGAAGCTTTGGCTGTCTGAGCTCTGAAATAGAGTGCATTTTCTGCACCGCTTGCTGCAAGAACTTCCGGCTCTGCATAAGTACAATTCAGGAAAGAGATGATTTTTGTATTTTCCAGACAGAAATCCCAGAGGACTTTATCCATCGGTTTTGCATGTTTCCGGAGAAGTTTTTTTGTTGCCTGCAATGAGGATTCCTTTTCCTCTTCACTCAACACCGGAAGTCCGGTTTCATATTCAGCCATTGCTGTTGCCGCAAATTCCGCTGCATTCCGGCATTCCTCACATTCTGCAAGATGGATCAGAACACGTTCCCCATCCTCTGTGCTGACCGTCCGCTCCAGAAAAGAGGCTATCAGTTCCGGAGAACAGCACCGTTTTTTATTCTTCGTTTTCTTTAAGATACTCATACATCTGCTCCTTTGCCCGCTGGTTCATCTTGTCGATATTGCCCGGTGTTTTATCAAGCAATATCCCGACCGTTTTACTCGACAGTTCCAAATCCTGTCTTAACAACAGTACGAATGCTTGCGCCGGATTTTTCTGCCATAATTTTGCCAACATCTGATTTCTCATGGCTACTTCATCCTGCAAAGTCAAGTCACTGGAACTGTCTTTACTCATCTTTAGAGTATTCTCCACTTGAGTATCTGACAGCATATCTTCATTTTTTTTGCAATATTTTCTTAAAATCCTGTTTGCTGCATCTCTGATATGCCAGAAAAGAAAGCTGGTGAACTTGCAATCATAGCGGAAAGAACGCAAAACTGCAAACTCATTTTTCTGTAAAATATCAAAAACTTCTCCACCAATCGAATCGATCGGGATCCCATACCGCTGAAACATCCGGCGGATGGGAAGACGTTCCGACAAACTGACCGGCTTCACCACATCTGTGATGATATAATTCCAGGCAGCCTCATCGTAATTCATCAGAAGCGATATCAAAAGCCTGTCATCACTGCGAAAATCCTGAGTCTCCATAAAACTCCATACTGTATATCATTAATATTATAGCACGACGGTTAATATAACACTGTAAAAAAAGAAATACAACTCTCCAAACAAAAGTTTTTTCTTTTTTCTATCTCCACCCGCCGGAATTTACCATCAAAAAAAACACTGCTGAAAGAAATTTTCAAAAAAAATTGCAAAAAAAATGATTTTTTTTATTTTTTCACTTGAAAAATCAATAAAAAAGGCTATGTTAGGGGAGAAAAGGGGCTTTTAGGGGCAATTAGGGGCAAATATAACAGTAACGATCGACTGGAAAATATGGCTGAAATGGAAACGATTTTTTACTTGAATGAATTTGAGCATGTGCTTGATAAGCAAGGACGTGTTGCAATTCCTTCTGCCTGGCGCAGCGCAGACGGCTCAGCCCGTTTTGTGCTGATTCCATCCTCAGATTCCAGCTTGAAACTCATGCCTCACAACCTTTTTAACGAGATGGTGGCTGAAAAAGTCAAGAAAATTTCTCTCGGAGATAATGCCGCTGCCAGCGAACTGGCTGTTTTGGGTTCCAGCTCCCAGGAATGTATCTGTGATAAACAGGGACGAATCCAGATCGGACAAAAGCTGCTGAATCATGCGGGAATCAAAGATAAAGTATCTCTTGTGGGTTCTATCGCATACGTCCAGATCTGGGCACCGGAACGCTGGGAAGAAAAACGCGCCAACACCGCAAACTGTTATGAAGTTCTCGGAAAACTGAGCGAAGCAAAAGGGGATAAATAATTATGGCTGATACATTTGCACATATTCCTGTTTTGCCAAACGAAGTCGTGAAGCACATGTCTGACGGGGTCATGCACCGCTGGATCGATGGTACTCTTGGCGGCGGTGGTCATGCTTCCATGCTTCTCAAAGCGAACCCGGGAGCAGAACTGCTAGGGATCGACCGTGACGATTTTGCACTTTCCCATGCAAGAGAAGTTCTTGCATTCGGCGGAAAACGTGTTCATACCCGCAAGGGAAGATATTCTGAAATGACAATGTTTGCCAATGAAGAAGGCTGGGATCAAGTGGATGCGATTCTGCTGGATATCGGTGTTTCTTCAGCACAAATCGATAACGGAAGCAGAGGTTTTTCCTTCCGTATGGATGGTCCGCTGGATATGCGGATGGACTCTTCTTCTCCGCTGACCGCCAGCCGGATTCTGAATAATTATCCGGCAGAAGAGTTGGAACGGATCTTCCGGGAATACGGGGAACTGGATGGCGGAAGTGCCCGCAGATTGAGTATCGCCATTCTGGAACGGCGGGAACTGGAACCTTTTTCCGGAACGCTTGATTTTGCCGGACTTTGTGAAAAAGTTCTGCGGAAACCGCGCAGAAATGCTCCGCCGGTGGCAACACTTCCGTTTCAGGCTCTCCGGATCGCCGTCAACGGCGAACTGGATGAACTCCGGGAAGGTTTGGAACAGGCAGTGGATCTGCTGGCTCCGGGCGGAAGATTGTGTGTGATCAGCTTCCATTCACTGGAAGACAGAATCGTGAAAAATTTTTTCAGGGATATGGCTGTAAGCTGTAAATGTCCGCCGGGATTGCCGATTTGTACCTGCGGCTGGACCCCGAAATTAAAAATTATAACAAAACATCCGGAGACCGCAGGAGAAAAAGAACTTGCTGAAAATCCGCGGTCAGCGTGCGCAAAATTAAGAGTAGCAGTGAGAATATAATAAAAGGAGAGGAGCGAGACTATGCCGAAAAGAATCAGCAGCATCAAGCCCCGGGAAAGCAATCTCAAGGGGAAGAAACAAGAGGAAAATACAAAAAAATGGTACACATCATTCTTTGCCAGATTGATCTTCATGGCAATCCTGATCTGTGTCGCTGTCAATATCCGTATCTACTATAATCAGCGTGCCGAACTCCTCAACCGGGAAATCGCTAATGTGGAGTATCAGATCCACGAACTCGACCGTGAAATTGAAAACCTGAAAAAACGGAAGGAGGAACTCTGTTCTTTCTCCCATGTCACCAAACGGATCCGGGAAGAAAATCTGGGATTGCGCTATGCTGAACCCAGCCAGATCCGGAAAACTGCCCTGGTTCGCAGAAATATCGATAATAAACAGGTCGCATCAGGAACTGTTCCGAAAACAGATTCTCAGAAAACCGCAGCTGTACGCTGATTTCAGGAGGTATTATGATCAAAAGCCGTAGTGTCGCCGGACGCATGATCTTCTGTATTGCTGCTGTTACAGTCCTCTTCGTTTATGTAGCAGCAATGGCTTATCGTGTCCAGATAGCACGGCATGACGAACTTCTGAAAAAAGCGCAGGGAAAATATATCACGGAAAGCAAAACCTCCGGCAAACGCGGTGAGATCTTTGACCGGAATGGCAGTCTCCTTGTCGGGAACCTCCCCTGTTATAATGTTTGTGCGGACCCCTCTCTGACCGGAGATGAAAAAGCTTGCAGAGATCTTGCAAAGTTCCTTGCGCCGATCATCGAAGAGCCGGAAGAGGAAATCTTTCAAAAGCTGATGAAAAAGACCCGGGTCGTCAAAAAGAAAGACGGTTCCACGGAAACGGTTGCAAACAAGTATGTGGTTCTTCACAACACACTGGAATATGAAGTCGGACGGAAACTTGTCGAACAGTTGAAGGCACGGCAATGCAAAGCTGTATTTCTGGAAGAAACTGTCAAACGCTTCTATCCCAAAAAACAGCTTCTCTCCAACGTTCTGGGGGTCACCACAAAAGATCGCGACAGTTTTATTGCCAATGTCGGAATGGAAAAATTCTATAATGCCAAAATGAATTCCAGACAGGGGAAGAAATCTTATGAACGTACCCGGAAAGGCGCACCGATCGCATACGGGGAAATCACTGTTCAGGAAGTCAAAGACGGTTTGAATATCTATTTAACTGTGGATGAAGCGATCCAGACCATTCTGGAAGAAGAACTGGACAAACTTTACAACAGTGAATTCAAACCGACAAACTGTTTTGCTGTCATTGCAGATCCCTGGACGGGTGACATTCTTGCTATGGCTCAGAGACCGACATTTGACCCCAATGACCGGAAAAATATCAAGCCGGCAGCATGGCGCAATAAGATGATCGAAAACGTTTTCGATCCCGGATCCATTATGAAACCTGTCACGATTGCCGGAGCTATCGACAATGGAGTCGTCACTCCTGATACATTGATCGAATGCGGCAACCGGAAATGGTACTACGGAGGAGCTTCTCTCGGGGATGACCATTATATCGGAACAAAACCTGTTTCAGAAGTTCTGATCCAATCCAGCAACATCGGGACTGCAAAAATCGGCGTTGCAATGGGAAATAAACTGGCATACGATAATTTGCGGAAATTCGGGTTCGGACAAAAGACTGGAGTTCAGCTCCCCTCTGAATCTCCCGGTATTCTCCGCCCGACCAAAAAATGGAGAAAAATCACTGTGACACGTGTTACGATCGGACAGGGTATCTCTGTTACTACACTTCAGATGGTCAGAGCATACTGTATGCTTGCAAACGGCGGACGCCCTCTGTCTCTGAATCTGGTTGACCGTCTGGAAGATCCGGAAACCAAAAAGATTGAAAAAATTGAACGGAAACTTGGAGAATCGATCTACAAACGACCTGATACTCATGAAAAAATGGTCAAAATGATGGTTGGTGTCACAACTACCGGTACAGGAAGAAAAGCTGCGATCCCGGGCTACCATGTTGCAGGAAAAACCGGAACGGCACAGAAAGTCGTCAATGGAAAATATTCCAAACAATATTATGTCAGCAGTTTCGCCGGCTTCGTTCCGGCATACAAACCGCGATTTGTTCTTATTGTTGTCACTGACGAACCTGACCGGAAAGCCGGGTATTACGCATCCAAGGTTGCAGCTCCCACGTTCAGAGCCATCGGGGAACGCACCCTGCAGTATTTAGGTGTCCCCAAAGATTTCGAGCCGGAAGAAAAAACAAAAGCCGGACAAAAGAAATCCAAAAAGAGATATTCTGCCAAAAAACGGTAAAATCTTTTCAAAAAAGCACAAGACTTTCCGCAAATTTGATGTCAAAAGATTTGTAAAAGAAGAAATCTGTTGTATATTACCAAATTATATTGAAACGGAGACTTTTTATGACAGATTTGAAAAACATACGGAACTTTTCCATTATCGCCCATATCGACCATGGGAAAACAACGCTTTCTGACCGTCTGCTGGAAGCCACCGGAACCATTCAGAAGCGGGATCTTACTCATGACCAGCTGCTGGATGCTATGGATCTGGAACAGGAACGCGGAATCACTATTAAATCCCATCCTGTCTGTATGCACTATAACTATAATGGAACAGAATATACGCTCAACCTTATCGACACCCCGGGGCACGTTGACTTTGCTTATGAAGTCAGCCGTTCTCTTTCCGCTTGTGAAGGCGCACTGCTGGTGATCGATGCAACCCAGGGCGTTCAGGCTCAGACTGTGGCAAACGTTCACATGGCAATGAAACATGACTTGAAAATCATTCCTGTGATCAACAAAATCGACTTGCCTGCTGCTGATATCGATGCCTGCTTTGAACAGATGGAAGAGATCCTTGCGATCCCCAGAGAAGATGCAGTCTGCTGTTCCGCAAAGGAAGGAATCGGGATCGAGGATATCCTCAAAGCTGTCATCGAAAACGTTCCCCCGCCGGAATTGAGAAAAGATGATAACGGAACCTCCGCTGTGATCTTTGACTCTCTCTATGATGCCTACCGCGGTGTGGTGAACTATGTCCGTGTCTATAACGGTTCTTTCAAGCGCGGCGACAAACTCCGCCTGTTCAGCAACGGACTGGAAAGTGAAGTCAAAGAAGTCGGGGTCTTCCGTCCGGAAATGGCTGCGACACAAACTCTTTCAGCCGGAGATGTGGGCTACATCATCCCCAACATCAAAACACCCTCCGACACCCGGATCGGTGACACTGTAACAGAAACAAAGAATCCCTGCACCACCCCTCTGCCCGGTTTCCAGCAGGTCAAACCCATGGTATTCAGCGGGATCTATCCTATCGATACAGCAGACTATGATCAGCTCCGGTTCAGCATGGCAAAACTTCAGCTGAACGATGCTGCATTTGCCTATCAGGCAGAAACTTCTGCTGCTCTCGGGTTCGGCTTCCGCTGCGGATTCCTCGGTCTGCTCCACATGGAAATCATCCAGGAACGTCTGCGCCGGGAATATAATATGGATATCATCGCCACCTACCCCAGCGTGATCTATCACGTCTACCTCACCGATGGCGAAATGCTTGAGATCGATAACCCCGTCAACCTGCCCGATCCGTCTGTTATCGACCACATTGAAGAGCCGATGATCGAAGCGCACATCATGGCACCGTCCAACTACATCGGCGATATCATGAACCTGATCCTGCAGAAGCGCGGTATCTGTACAAAGACAGAAAGTGTGGATGCAAATCATGTTATGCTGACAGCTGATATGCCGATGCACGAAATTCTCATCGACTTCCATGACCGTTTGAAATCCATTACCCGCGGCTATGGAAGTATGGACTACGAGATGAACGGTTACCGTACCGCAAAACTGGTCAAGCTGGATATTCTTGTCAACGGCGAACCTGTGGATGCGTTCTCAACCATTGTTCACACTGACCACGCCTATGAACAGGGACGTGAGCTTGCGGAACGTCTTTCCGGCGTGATCCCGCAGCATCAGTTCCAGGTTGCAGTTCAGGCTGCGATCGGCGGAAAAGTCATTGCCCGTGAAACAGTGAAAGCCTATCGTAAAAACGTTCTTGCCAAGTGCTATGGCGGTGACATCACCCGTAAACGGAAACTTTTGGAAAAGCAGAAAGAGGGTAAGAAGCGCATGAAGCAGATCGGCCGCGTGAATATTCCTCAGGAAGCATTTGTGGAGGTCTTGAAATCCAATGCTGAATAAGATCAAAGGTTATTGGAAACTCCGCAAGCAGCGGAAGCGCTTGAAAGATCTTTTCAAGGCAGCCTGCTACCGTTACGCCTGCGACAGAGATATCCTTTCGGAAGAAGAATGCACCACGCTGAACAATATCATCGAAGAAGCAAAGACAGTCTGCAAACAAACTGCTGATGATATCGAAAAATTCGTGGATAGACATTGTTCTGTTGTAGATGCAATGAATCCGCTGCAAAACAAAACATCCAGATCTGTCAGAAACTTTCTGGATGTCCTCGCAGTAGCGTTCGGCGTTGCGTTCGGGATCCGGGCATTGTATCTGCAGCCGTTCAAGATTCCCACTGGAAGTATGCAGCCGACTCTGTTCGGTGTGCATTTTGTTGATCGTGCCGGTTTGGAAAAATACGGCAATGCAGTTTCCAAATTTCTGATTCCCCTCACCTCCCCCAGAGCCTATCTGCAAGTACAGCAATCCGGAGAACTGAGCCGTCAGTATGTACCCAGAAATTCTTTCTTTTCAGAGAACACCCAGATCAACATCGGCGGAGTTGATTATGTACTTCCCGGCAATTTCAATAATGTTTACCGTTATGTTGACTGCACAAAGCCTCATTATGAAGCAGGAGAAGTTCTTTGTGACGGCTGGCTTGTCACCGGAGACCACCTTTTTGTTGAACGGGTCAGTATTTATTACCGGGGCATCAAGCATGGTGATGTGGCTGTCTTCAACACAGAAAATATCGAATCTGATCTCCAGCCCCTCGGCGGATACTATTATATCAAACGGATCGTCGGACTTCCGGGCGATACCGTCAGAATTGATGGCAATATCCTGAAGATCCGGAAAAAAGGCGAATCTGAATTTCAGGCAGCTGCGAAACTTCACCCCGGTTTTGCCAAGACAGACTCCATGAAAGGCGGCTATCATGGTCATATTGCCGATGGGATCCTGGCTGAAGGCAAAGAAGTTACGGTTCCCCGGAATCACTATTTTGCTCTTGGAGACAACACATCAAACAGTCTTGACGGCAGACACTGGGGTTTTATTCCGCGAAGAAACATGATCGGTCTGGCGGTCAATGTCTTCTGGCCGGTTTCTCGCCGCTGGGGGCTTGTAGATACGCTTGACCCCATTGACGCCCCCACGAACCTGCCTTATTCCATGGAAATTCAATAAAACGGAGTTTTTGCAATATGAACACGATCACAGCAACATTTCTGATCCGCTGTCCCGACCGGAAAGGGATTCTGGCAGCTATCACAAATTTCTTCTACAAATCCGGCTTGAACATCCTTATCTGTCAGCAGTACACTGATGTCACCCGCAATCAATATTACATGCGTCTGAAACTGGATTTGAACGGTTTGCCCTGTGCAAGACAGGAACTGGAACGGGAATTCAATGAATTTGCCAAGCAGTATGAAGCAAAATGGAGCGTTCATTATTCCGACTATATCCCCCGTGTTGCAGTGATGGTCTCCAAAGCATCCCACTGTCTTTACGACATCCTTGTGAAGCAGCGTGAAGGCGTTCTGAAATGTGAAATTCCTCTGATCATCGGAAACCATCCGGATCTGGAATATACTGCCGACCAGTTCCGCATTCCCTTCTTCTGCCTGCCTGTGACCAAAGAAACCAAGCAGGAACAGGAAAAGAAAGTTTCCGAACTTCTTGCGATCCATCATATTGATTTGACAGTTCTCGCCCGTTACATGCAGATCCTTTCTCCGGAATTTATTTCCAAATATAAGAATAAGATCATCAACATCCACCATGCGTTTCTCCCTGCATTTCAGGGCAGCAAACCCTATCAGCGGGCTTTTGAACGCGGGGTCAAGATGATCGGAGCTACGGCTCATTATGTGACTGAGGATCTGGACGAAGGCCCCATTATTGAACAGGACGTTGTCCGTGTTTCCCATGAATCCGGTCCGACTGAACTTGCACGGATCGGAAGCGATGTGGAAACAATCGTTCTTTCCAGAGCGGTCAAGGCTCATCTGGAAAGCAGGATCATTGAACACGAAAACCGGACCGTTGTTTTCAGCGGCGCAAGCGGAATGTAAAAAAAATTGATTTTTCACTTGCCTTATTGCAAAACAGCGTTATATTAAAGACATTATGAATAGCAGAATCTCAAAACTTTTAGTATTGATCGGGGCAGTCGCCATCAGCGGACTGTTCTCCGGTTGTATTGCCTTTGACCGGGATACCTCCCTGCTTGCACCTCACAAGTGGGATGATATCGAACGCAATAGAGTGAATCTCGGAAAGCTCCGTACAAAAATGACAAAACAGGAAGTTCTGGAGATCATGGGCGAACCAATCAAAGGTGAAACTTTCTGCGAAGATAATGTCTGGTGGTACTACATCCGCACCACCTGGACTGATTTCGTGACCACCCGTGACGAA
>SUVT01000048.1 GCA_015061845.1 Lentisphaerota bacterium | reverse complement strand
CAGTTCAACATTTGATGAACCGCCCGAACGCCATGTTCAGGTTGCAGAAATGGTCATTGAAAAGGCAAAACGCATGGTGGAATATGGAAAAGATGTTGTGATTCTGCTTGACTCCATCACCCGTCTGGCCCGGGCTTACAACACCTTGGCACCCCACAGCGGAAAGATCCTCTCCGGTGGTGTGGATTCCAATGCACTGCACAAGCCGAAACGGTTCTTCGGAGCTGCCCGTAACATTGAAGGTCACGGAAGTCTTACCATTCTGGCAACAGCTCTGATCGATACCGGAAGCCGTATGGATGAAGTGATCTTTGAAGAGTTCAAGGGAACAGGAAACATGGAACTGCATCTTGACAGACGTCTTGTTGACAAACGTGTTTATCCTGCAATCGACATTGAAAGTTCCGGAACAAGAAAAGAAGAACTCCTTCTGCATCCTGATGAGCTGCAGCGTATCTGGACTCTGCGGAAAGCCATGAACGGTGTTCCGCCAGTGGAAGCGATGGAACTGATCGTCGGAAAACTGAAAAAGATCAAGACAAACATTGAGTTTCTCCTGACACTTCAGCAGTAATCTGAAACATTCAGAAACGATAAAGGGGTGTTGCAAATACAGCTTTGCGACACCCCTTTTTTTGTTGAATAAAAAATCGGTCAGTTCTTACGGTTAATAAAAATTCCGGATATCTTATAGACATAATTATTCTTATCATAATGCATTGGTCCATCATCCGGGGATTGCGGATAGAACATGATAAGACGGCTAATAAAAAGAGTCATGAATGCGACAAGAAGAAGTAATTTCCACCAGATAAAATTTTTGCACTTATCCGAGAATTTCCAAACGCCGACCGGAATACTCTCAATGATCAAAGTTATAACCAACGGCACCAACAGAGGATGCCAGCGTAAACTTTCAGCAAGTTGACCTTTGAATAAATAAATCCCGGCATGCGATAAGCCGCAGCCGGGACAAGGATAACCTATTACTGCCCTCCAGGCACATAGCTGAGTAGATCCGAGAATCAGAGAATTGACCAGAGCTATAAACAGCAGAACAAGGACAGCTAAAGTGTAAACCCCGGATTTACGGACGAAGTTTATCAGCAATTGCATTTAATCTGTCCATCTGTTCTTTCACACAGATCGGCCAAAGAATAATGCCACCGGCAAAAATCATGTAGTGCCAGGGAATCGGGGGTACAGGCTTGACATCATATTTTGCTTCAAGTTCAGAAATCTGCTTATGTGTGATATACAAACCGTAAATCGGAATCAAAACTGCAAGGATGTGTGTAGAATCATCGACACCAAACTGGTTTTTGAGTTCAGTTCTAAGAGCGTGCATTTTGAAGAAAATAGGAAGACCGCAGCAACAGTAGAATCCTATAAACATCATTAAAATGTTTGCATCCTGTCCAAGTCTCCAATCAATAAAACCACTGCTTTGTCTCATTTTTAATCCTTTCTTTTGTTAAATAAAAATTGAGAACTCCCGGCAAAGGAAAATAACATAATTTTCCCGACTGGAATTAATATATAACTTTTTTAAAAAAAATCAAACAATATTCAATTTTTTTTTGCATAATATCAACGACCGCAAAACACTATGTATTTTTGCGGTCGTTGATTGGATCCAGTTTGCAAATGCTATTTCAGAATCAATAATTTATCTGCACGATCTTTTACAAGCAACTCTATCTCTGTACAAATCTGAACAACCATCGCAGTATTATTATTTGTGATTGCTGTTTTTAATTCAACGATTTTCATTCTGATCATTGCAACGATGTCAGCTACTGCAGCATGTTCCACAGGATCTGCATACCGGATGGCTTCAACAGTTTTGGCAATAACCGTTTGATTTTCACCAACTGCTCTGTCTGCGACACTTTCAATATCAGCTAAAAGGATTTTCCAGGAGGTCGTACTTACTTTGGTGGATTGCTCAATAGATTCAATCCCATCCTTTGCAGTATCAGAGGTTCTGTAGCTTTCTCCATCGCATTTTCAACAATATTTCCAACAGAACTTCCGAATGTTCCACCGATACCACTGATCATCCCCATACCGATTCCAATATTTGCAAGTTCTCCGGTAGATTCATTCTCTGCGACCTTTTCTGCGACATCGAAACGACGTTCATCCTGATAAGTATACCCCTCAAGAGCCCGTTTTTTGGAAATACCTTCTGCCTCAATAACCATCTGCTGAGCTTTCGTCTGCTGTTCAATAATTCCGATCTGTTGACGGAGTTTCGCTTCAGCGATATCAGCATACTGACGGAAGTGGATCTCTTTGAATCTGCGGTAATCTTTATTGTCTTCCGGCTTGACAATTGAGGTCACTATGAATTTTTCAAGAGAAACACCATACTCAAGGAAATCCGCATGAAGTTTCTCTTGAAGAGCTAGAGAAAATAAAGAATAATTTTCACGACGGTCTTCTTTACTCATTATTCTTATACGAGAGTCAATTTCAAAAGTCTTCAAAAATGGCAGAAAAATTCTTGTTGCGATCTGCAAATGGAGCGTTTTCGGCTTGTCCTCCATAGCTTCAGCGAAGGAGGATGGTAGCCACGCTCAAACTACCATTTCCAACTCATCAACAATCTTTTTTCAGCCAAATTTTGCCGGACTTTTGAAATTACCTCACGAGCTGTCTTTTTATTTATATCAGATTTTCAAAAAAAATACAAAACAAAATCAGGCAACTTGAAAAACGGAAAATACATGCTAAATTTACCCGGAATTAAAATAAAGGATATTTCAGATGAAACCATTTCATCCTTTTTATATTGTTATAGCGGAAATTCTTCACTATACCGGACAAATCCAGTCAAAAAATCAAGGATTGAACTGAACAATGATTTTCGGCATTATTTGCGGTTTTCTTTCAGCATTGCTGATGAGCGGAAGTTATGTTTTTTCAAGAAATTATTTCAAAAAATACAACGATCCGGTTCAACTGGCGATCTACTCCCAGATCAATATGCTGTTCTGCGGAATCATCATGCTGGTTCTGAGTTTTCTTTTTTTAGAGGTTCCACTGAGTAAAAAATTCTTTTTATACCTTTCCGGCGAAGCATTTTCTTTTCTGATTGCCCAGACAAGTTTCTTTATGATGCTGCGGCATGTTGAACCTTCCCGTGCAGCTTCATTGCTGGGATTGAAGATCATGGCAATCGCACTTCTGACATTTATTGCCGGACACGTTCCCAATGCGATTCAGTGGGGAGCAATCGTTCTCTGTACGATTGCAGCCGTCGGGATGAACTTCTCCGGCGGAAAACTTTCATGGAAAAGTATTGTGTGGCTGATGATTGCGGTTTTCTGTTACGCCTTCTGCGATATCTGTATTACGAAAATGATGAACCTGATGCCCGGAAAGTCTATGATACTGAATTCGTTCTGTGTTATGGGATTCACTTATACAAGCATCGGTCTGCTTGTCCTGCCCGGGCTTTTCAAATATCCGTTGGAACGGCAGGCATTGAAAGCTGCGATGCCTTACAGTGCATTTTATTTCGGATCGATGATTTTCCTGATGACCTGTTTCGGTCTGCTGGGAGTTGTCTTCGGGAGTATTATTCAGGCAAGCCGGGGAATCATCTCTGTTGCACTGGGGATTTTTCTGCTTCGTTTCGGAATAGATAAAGATGAACCTGATGTGCCTTTTCGGATATGGATCCAGAAACTTGTTATGGCAATTTTGATGCTGGCGGCAATGACTCTTTATACGTTATCCGCAGTGCAGAAATGATTGTCAAGAAAAGAAACTGAAAAAAAGCATATTTTTTCTTGTCAAATAAGTTTGAAAACATCGTGATTTGAGTATATGTTACCATAGACTAATATCACTTAACCCTCAGTGGAGCTTAAATTATGGGCGGTTTTTTCGGCGTCATTTCAGAAAATGACTGCGTGGCAGATCTGTTCTACGGGACAGATTATCATTCGCATCTCGGGACAAAACGTGCCGGTATGGCGGTTACGGACCGTAACGGCATTATCAGACGATTCATTCACGATATCACAAATGCACAGTTCCGTTCCAAGTTCGACAGCGATCTTCCGAAACTTGCGGGAAAATGCGGGGTCGGTGTCATCAGCGACATGGAAGACCAGCCGCTGGTCATCTGTTCCCACCTCGGAACCTATGCAATCGTGACCGTTGGAAAAATCAATAATATCGATGAACTGGCTGAACATCTTTTTAATCACGGTCAGTCCCATTTTGCAGAGATGTCCACTGGAGAATACAACCCAACAGAAGTGATTGCCTCTCTGATCAACATCAAACCTACCGTTGAAGAAGGGATCGCCTATGCACAGGAGGTGATCGACGGTTCCTGCTCCGTTCTTCTGATGCTGGATAATACGCTTTATGCTGCCCGCGACAGATATGGCAGAACGCCTGTTGTGATCGGAAAACGAAATGGTGCTCATGCCGTAGCAATGGAATCCACAGCTCTTCCCAACCTTGATTTTGAAACAGAATGTGAACTTGGTCCCAGTGAAATCGTCAAACTGACAGCAGACGAAAAAATTCAGTTGAAGGCACCCGGCGAGTGTATGCAGATCTGCTCCTTCTTCTGGGTCTACTTCGGTTATCCCTCCTCCAACTACGAAGGAACGAATACAGAGACAGTCCGTTATCAGAATGGGGAACTTCTTGCTGAAGGCGATGACGTGGATGTGGATTCTGTCTGCGGGATCCCGGACTCCGGCGTTGCTCATGCCATCGGCTATTCCAATGCCCGCAAGAAACCTTACATGCGCGCTCTTGTGAAATATACACCCACCTGGCCCCGCTCCTTTATGCCGACCAGCCAGGAAATGCGGAATCTTGTTGCAAAGATGAAACTCGTTCCCGTAGATCATCAGATTTCAGGCAAGAAACTGCTGTTCTGCGACGACTCCATCGTTCGCGGGAACCAGTTCAAGAGCATCGCAAAGCGTCTTTATGAACGCGGTGCGCTGGAAGTTCACATGAGATCTGCCTCCCCGCCGCTTCTCTTCCCCTGCCGTTACCTGAACTTCTCCCGTTCAAAATCCACATTGGATCTGGCAGCGCGCAGAGTGATCAATACCCTCGAAGGCGGAGAACCTTCCGAAGAAGTATTGCAGGAATATATCACCGCAGGAAGTCCGAAGAATTTGCAGATGATCGATGAGATCCGCAAAGGATTGGGGCTGACCTCTCTGAAGTATCAGACCATCGAAAAGATGATCGCTGCAATCGGGTTGCCGAAAGAAAAAGTCTGTACTTACTGTTTTGACGGCTGTGCAGGCTGCTGTTCAAAATGTAAAAAGTAAAAATTGTCCGACTCGTTTTCCGGCTCTTATCCACAAAAAACGGATAAGAGCCTGATTTTTAACCACGGAATCTGTCTATGACCGTTACAAAAATCCTGTTATATCTTTTTGCAATGTGCCTGATTATCGGAGCGTTCGACTATCTCCGCGGCAATAAATGGAAACTTGGGGAACGGTTCACTGCAGGAATTCAGGCGTTTGAACCTTTGTTTCTGACAATGGCAGGAATCATTGTACTGATTCCGTGTTTTCAGAAACTTATTGCCCCTGCTCTTGTTCCGGCTGCAAAATATCTGGGCATGGATCCCGGACTTCTCTCCGGAGTTTTTATTGCCAATGATATGGGCGGCTACCAGCTGGCACATTCACTGGCCCAGGATCCGCGTGTCGGAGATTTCAGCGGAATGCTCATCGGGTCCGTGCTGGGTGTCAATCTGGTTTTCACTCTTCCGGCTGCGTTGAAGATGGTCGAAAAAGATGACCGTGAATATATGTTCAAAGGTTTGCTTTTCGGTTTTATCACTCTTCCGCTCGGCTGTTTTGCAGGGGGCTTGGTTGCGGGATTCCCGGTTCTTTTTGTGTTGATACAACTGATTCCGGTCACAGTCGTTGCACTGATATCGGTTCTAATGCTTTGGCTGATTCCGGAAAAACTGACCGCTATATTATCCAAAATCGGGAGAGCTATAGAAATTATTGCCCTGCTGGGAATCGTTTCAGCAATTGTCGGAGAACTGACTGGTTTTTCAGGAAAAGATAATTGGCTTCCGGAATCGATTTATGAGGGGATCAAAATCGTCGGCTCTATCATTATCGTTCTTCCGGGTGCGTATGTTTTTATTGAACTGCTCAACCGGTGCTGCAAAAACTTTTTTATCAAAGCCGGAGAAAAACTTGCCATCAACCATGTTTCTGTTCTTGGAATGATCACTTCTCTGGCGAATTCCATTCCCACATTTCTTATTATAAAAGATATGGATAAGAAAGGAAAAATTCTGAACTTTGCATTTCTGACAGGCGGAGCTTTTGCATTTGGAGATCATCTGGCATTCTGTTGTGCGGTTGCTCCGAAACTGGCTTTGCCGCTGATCGTTACAAAATTAACAGCCGCCTTTTCGGCACTCATACTTGTCAGCATTATATACAGAAAATATAACCCATCGGAGGCTTTGAAATGATCCAATTCACCTATCCCGGCCCTGCCCTGAACTGCTGCTATCACAATCACAGCAACTGGAGCGATGGCGGCGCACCTTTGGAAGAGGTTTGCCGTACAGCAAAGAAAATCGGTTTGAAAGAATTCGGTTTGTCTGACCACTGGGTCGTTCCGCCCAAAGATGGCATGAAGTCAGAAGTTTGGAGTATGCGTCTGGATCGTTTGGGAGAATATACCGACACCTTGCAGGCTCTGAAAAAGGAACTTGATGATGAAAATTTCACTCTCAAAATGGGGTTGGAAGTAGATTTCTTCTATGAAAACGCTGATTCCGTCTTGAAAGAACTTGCGCAATATCCTCTGGATTACCTGATCGGCTCTGTTCACTACTCTGATATTTTCCCTGTTGACCACAGTATTGGTCCCTGGCTTACACTTTCAGAAGCGGAAAAGAAAGAGATCTGCGAAATCTATTGGAAGAAGCTGGAAGGCGCAGCGGCCCGGAAAGAGTTTTCTTTTATCGGACACATGGATCTTCCGAAAAAGTTCGGCATGATCAATAATGATGATTACTTTGATCATGCGATCCGGGTTCTTGATATCGTTCAGAAAACCGGAATCGGTATTGAGCTGAACACTGCCGGGTGGTTCAAGGAGTGCGAAGAACAGTATCCTTCTCTGGCAATTCTGAAAGAAGCCAATGCCCGGAGGATCCCGGTGATCGTCAACGCAGATGCTCACGACCCGGCACATTTGCAGCGGAATTTTGCGAAAGCAGCCGAAGTTCTCTGTCAGGCAGGCTATCCGAACCGGGCAATGAACTGAGCGCAAATTGTGACACATGGTGTGACAGATTGACACAGTTTGTCACACCTGCACGGGTAAAATGTCACGATTTACACAGAAAAAAGAGAAAAAAAGCCGAAAATCCCCCTAAAAACAGGAAACAAAAAAAGTTGGCACGGTGTTTGCTAGAATATATGATGTAAATTCTCATTGAACAACAAAAGCCAACAGAAAGGGGTACTACTATGGGAAAAATTCTTGGTATCGACTTGGGAACCACAAACAGCTGCATGGCTGTGATGGATCACGGATCTTTCAAAATCATTCCGAACGCAGAAGGTGCTAACACAACACCCTCTATCGTTGCATTCACAAAAAATGGTGAACGTCTTGTTGGACAGACAGCAAAACGTCAGGCTGTCACCAACCCGAAAAACACAATTTTCTCCATCAAACGTCTGATGGGTATGAAGTATGCAGACATGCAGGAAGAAGCAGCACGTCTTCCCTACGTTGTCAGCAAAGCAGCCAACGGCGATGCTTGCGTTGAGGTTGAGGGCAAAAAATATTCTCCGCCGGAAATCTCCGCAATGATCCTGCAGAAGCTCAAAAATGATGCGGAAGCATACCTCGGCGAAAAAATCACCGAAGCAGTCATCACAGTTCCTGCTTACTTCAACGACAGCCAGAGACAGGCAACCAAAGATGCCGGAAGAATTGCCGGACTTGATGTCAAACGTATCGTCAACGAACCTACCGCTGCAGCTCTTGCTTACGGTATCGACAAAGAAAATACGGAAGAAACTGTTGCAGTCTATGACCTTGGCGGCGGTACCTTCGATATCTCCATTCTGGAAATCGCAGACGGTGTGTTTGAAGTGAAAGCTACCAATGGTGATACTCACCTCGGCGGTGATGACTTTGACGCAGTGATCGTTGACTGGCTGGCAGAAAACTTCCAGAAAGAAAACGGCGTTGACCTGAAAAAAGATCCTCAGGCTCTCCAGAGATTGAAAGAAGCTGCTGAAAAGGCAAAGTGCGAACTTTCCTCCAGCATGAACAGTGAAATCAACCTTCCCTTCATCACCATGAACCAGACCGGTCCGCTCCACCTGCAGCAGAACCTCTCCAGAGCTGATCTGGAAAGACTCAGTGACGGTCTGATCGAACGCACAGTCAAGCCTTGCGAAAACTGTCTCCGTGACTCCGGCGTTTCCAAGTCCGGCATCAACGAAGTCATTCTCGTCGGCGGTATGACAAGAATGCCCCGCGCACAGGAAAAGGCAAAAGAAATCTTCGGCAAAGATCCCCATAAGGGAGTCAACCCCGATGAAGTCGTTGCAGCCGGTGCAGCTATCCAGGGCGGAGTTCTCTCCGGTGATACAAATCATGATGTTGTTCTTCTTGACGTTACTCCGCTCTCCCTGGGTATCGAAACCCTCGGCGGCGTGACCACACGTCTGATCGAACGCAACACCACGATCCCCACCAAGAAGAGCGAAGTCTTCTCAACCGCAGCTGATAACCAGCCCTCCGTTGATATTCACGTTCTTCAGGGTGAACGCAACATGGCAGCAGACAACAAGTCCATCGGAAGATTCCGTCTTGACGGTATCGCACCTGCCCCCCGCGGAGTTCCCCAGATCGAAGTGACCTTCGATATCGACGCTAACGGTATCATCAGTGTCAGCGCAAAAGATCTTGGAACCGGTAAGGAACAGAAGATCACCATCACAGCAAACAGCGGTCTCTCCGAAGAAGAGATCAAGAAGATGGTTGACGATGCAAAGGCTCATGAAGCAGAAGACAAAGCTGCCAAGGACAAGATCGAAACCAAGAACCGCGCAGATTCCATGGTCTATCAGACAGAAAAGCAGATCAAGGAACTGGAAGATAAACTTTCCGCTGAAGCGAAGAGCGAACTCGAAGCTGCTATCGCAAAGCTGAAAAAGGATAGCGAAAACAACGATACTGAAGCAATGAAAGCCTCTATGAAAGAGCTGGAAGAAAAACTGATGCGTTTCGGTCAGGAAATCTATCAGCAGGCACAGGCTTCCGGAGCCGCCGGCGGTGCTCAGGGCGCACAGAGCGCACCGAAGAACGATGACGGCGTTGTCGATGCAGAAATCGTTGATGACGAAAAATAATAAGTGATAAAGCTGCAGCAGAATTCCGGTTCTGCTGCGGTCATTTCATAGAAAAGCCAAAAAACCTAACATAATTAAGGAGAAAAAAAATGGCAGACATCAAAATCAAGCCGCTGGGAGACAGAGTTCTCATTGAAGCAGTGGAAGCAGTCGAAGAAACCATGGGCGGGATCCTGATTCCCGATTCCGCAAAGGAAAAACCCCAGGAAGCACGCGTTGTCGCTCTCGGAACCGGTAAGGTTGACGAAGATGGCAAGAAGATCGAATTTGAAGTCAAAGTCGGCGATATCGTTCTGACCAGCAAATACGGCGGAACCGAAGTCAAAGTCGATGGCAAAGAATACAAACTCGTCAGCGCATCCGATATTCTCGCGATCGTTGGCTAATCAATAAACTTTAATCCTTTAAGGAGAATATAACATGGCAGCTAAACAGCTCGTTTTCGGTGATGACGCACGTCGTCAGCTTCTTACCGGCGTTGAACAGCTCTCCGCCGCAGTCAAAGCAACCCTCGGTCCCAAAGGCCGCAACGTCGTCCTCGACAAAAAATTCGGTGCTCCCACAATCACAAAAGACGGTGTGAGCGTTGCAAAAGAAATCGAACTTCAGAACCCCTACCAGAACATGGGCGCAAACATGGTTCGCGAAGTTGCAAGCAAGACCAATGATATTGCCGGTGACGGTACCACAACCGCAACCGTTCTCGCTGAAGCAATCTATAAGCAGGGTCTCAAAAACGTGACCGCAGGTGCTGATGCAATGTCCCTCAAACGCGGTGTCGACAAGGCTGTTGCAGCTATCGTTGCAGCTCTTGACACCATCAAGACCCCCGTTTCCGATAATGCACAGGTCGCACAGGTCGCAACCATCTCCGCAAACGGCGACAAGGAAATCGGTAAGATCATCGCGGATGCAATGGACAAAGTCGGCAAAGACGGTACCATCACCGTTGAAGAAGCAAAGAGCATCGAAACAACTCTCGACGTTGTCGAAGGTATGCAGTTCGACAAGGGATATCTCTCCCCCTACTTCATGACCGATGCTGAAACCATGGAAGCTGTTCTCGAAGAAGCATACATCCTGATCCACGAAAAGAAGATCAGCAACCTCAACGATCTTCTCCCCCTGCTCCAGGCTGTCGCAAAGACCGGCAAGCCCCTGCTCATCATCGCTGAAGATGTCGAAGGTGAAGCTCTCACAACTCTCGTTGTCAACAAAATGCGCGGCATCCTCAACATCTGCGCTGTCAAGGCTCCCGGATTCGGCGACCGCAGAAAAGCTATGCTCGAAGATATCGCTATTCTCACCGGCGGAACCTGCATCTCCGATGACCTCGGAATCAAGCTCGAAAACGTCGGAATCGATAAGCTCGGTACTGCAAAGCGCGTGACCGTCGGTAAGGAAAACACCACCATCGTCGAAGGCGCAGGCAAACAGTCCGCTATCCTCGCACGCGTCAACCAGATCAGAAAGCAGATGGAAGAAACCACCAGCGACTACGATCGTGAAAAACTTCAGGAACGCCTTGCAAAACTCGCTGGCGGTGTCGCTGTCATCAACATCGGTGCAGCTACCGAAGTCGAAATGAAAGAAAAGAAAGCCCGCGTTGAAGATGCTCTCCACGCAACCCGCGCAGCTGTCGAAGAAGGTATCGTCCCCGGTGGTGGAGTTGCTCTTCTCCGTGCAGGAAAAGCTCTTGCAGCTCTTGAACTCGAAGGCGACGAAAAAGTCGGTGCAAATATCGTTGCACGCGCTATCGAAGAACCCATCCGTACACTCGCTGCTAACGGCGGATACGAAGGAAGTGTCATCGTCAAGAACATTCTTGAAAAAGATGGAAACTTCGGTTTCAACGTTGCTACCGGCGAATATGTCGACATGATCGAAACCGGTATCATCGACCCGAAGAAAGTTACCCGTTCTGCTCTCCAGAACGCAGCATCCGTCTCCGGTCTGCTTCTCACAACCGAATGCCTCATCACTGATGCTCCGGAAGAAAAGAAGCCTGCTATGCCCGAAGGCATGGGCGGCGGAATGGGTGGAATGGGCGGCATGGGCGGCATGATGTAATTCATCCCCCTGTCACTTGACACCAAATCCAAAACACCCGGTCACGAAAATTGACCGGGTGTTTTTTTTTGAAAATTCCACTTTCCGGTGTATATTGTAAAAGCGCTGTTCCCTGTAAAAGGTGATTTGTGATCGGGGAGACAAAAGAAAAAATTTTAAGGAAATTTTTTCTCTTTTCTCCCCGTACCCCTCTTTTCTCTTTTCAAACCTTTTTGCGGCATTCCGATTTTTACGATGTAAAAATCGAAATGCCATCTTAAAGTTGAAATAGCAGAAGGATTTACCAACCTGTATGGGGAACAGCGCTAAAAATTAATATGCCATCATAAAAAGTTCAGAAGCTGAAGCACCTGAAGGGGCGATAAATCATTTGTTAACTTTATGATGGCATTTTGATTTTTACATCGTAAAAATCGGAATGCCGCAAAAAGGTTTGAATCCTCCTTCGCGCAAGGCTACGGCGGACGTGAAAGGTGATGGGGCTTGGGGAAGCGGAAAAGACTTTCCTCAAAAGTTTTTTCCGCTTCCCCATAATCCCATCGTATCAAAGCATAATACTCAGTCCAGCCAATCTGTATGAAAAGATTCGCCCGGCTTGTCGATCCGTTCGTAGGTGTGCGCACCGAAACAATCGCGCTGGGCTTGAATCAGGTTTGCCGGAAGAACGGCTGTCCGCATAGAATCGTAATAAGAAAGCAGGGATGAAAAAGCCGGAATCGGAAGTCCTGCCCTGACAGCCGCACAAACGACATTCCGCCATGAGCTGATGCAATCACGCAATTTTCCGGCAAAGACAGACTGAAAAATCAGATTTTCTTCTTTGGGATTTTGGGTAAAAGAATCCATGATCTCATTCAGGAAAACTGCCCGGATAATACAGCCGCCGCGCCAGAGAGAAGCGATTTCAGCGGAATCCAGTTCCCATTCAAATTGCTCATTGGCAGCAGAAAACATATTGAAGCCCTGGGAATATGCACAAATCTTCGAGGCATACAAGGCTTTTTCCACATCGTCTATGGTGATTCCGGAAAGAGTTCCAAGTTCCCCTGCCCTGAAAATTTCTGTGCCGCGCAACCGCTGCTCTTTCAAACCGGAAAGCATACGGGCAAAGACAGATTCCGTGATCCCGGTTGCCGGCACGCCCAGTTCCAACGCGGCAAAAGAAGTCCAGAGTCCGGTCCCTTTCTGTCCGGCTTTATCAAGGATCAAATCAACCAGAGGACGACCGGTTTCGGGATCTTTTTTCTCTAAAATCCGGGCGGTGATCTCAATCAGATAACTTTCCAGCAAGCCGCTGTTCCACTTCCGGAAAACGGATGAAATATCGTTGATTCCGGGAATATGTTTCAGGATCATCCAAGCCTCGGAAATCAACTGCATGTCGGCATATTCGATCCCGTTATGAACCATTTTCACAAAATGTCCGGCAGCAGGAGAACCAAGAGGTTTGCAGCAGGGAGTTCCATCGGGAGCTTTTGCGGAGATCGCCTGCAGAATATTTTTGATCTGTTTCCAGACCTCCGGAGATGCTCCGGGCATGAGAGAAGGACCATTCAAAGCCCCCTCTTCTCCGCCGGAAACGCCCATTCCGACAAAATGGATCCCGGCGTTTTCCAGTTCATCTGCACGGCGGGCAGTATCGGTATAAAGACTGTTTCCGCCGTCGATGAGAATATCACCGCGGGAAAGATGGGGCAGCAGATTCCCGATCACGGTATCCACAGCCTCACCAGCCTTGACCATGATCAGAATTTTCCGCGGAACCGCAAGAGCTTTGCAGAATTTTGCCGGATCAGAACATGGAATCAGATTGGAAGACTTTCCGGCATACGCCTCGGAAAACATCCGCAACCGTTCCGCACTGCGGGTATAAACTGCTGTCTGGAAACCATGTCCGGCAATATTCCGGGCAAGATTTCCTCCCATGACCGATAAACCGTAAACTCCGATATCTGCTTTCATACCGCACCTCCCTGTTATGTCTGCAACATTAGACAGCGTTCAGGCGAGATATTCCTTCACGGCATCAAACAAAGCATCCATTTCTTCTGGAAGTCCGACTGTGATACGAACATATTTTCCAGTGACTGCGCCCGGGAAGTAGCGGACAATAATATTTTTCGTCCGGAGGAAACGGAAGAACCGTTCTCCATCGCCATCCGGGGGCATGGCAAAAACAAAGTTCGTTTCAGAAGGAACCGTTTTGAATCCGGCTTCCTGAAGACCTTTTGCCAGAGCTTCACGGGAATCTTTGACAGCCTGTACCGTTTTGGCAAGGTAGTCATGATCCCGGAACACCGCCAAAGCAACCGCCTGAGTCAGCATGGAAATATTGTAGGAATCCTTTGCTTTCATCAGCTGTGCAATGAGTTCGGGCTGGGCAATGGCATAACCGAACCGCAATCCGGCAAGAGATCTGCTCTTGGAAAAGGTTCTGGAGATGATCACATTAGGATATTTTTTCACAAACTCTGCACAGTTGTTTTCAGAGAAATCGGCATACGCTTCATCAATAAAAACTGCGCCGTCAAAGTTTTCACAAAGGCGTTCCATGCGTTCCATAGGATAAAGATTTCCAGTGGGTGCATTGGGACGTGCCAGCATGATGATGGAAGCGCCCTTTGCCTGTTCTTCAAAGTCGTCGGGCAGTTCAAAACCGTCAAGCAGCGGGATCCGGATGCAGGGTGCATCCTGCAGAGATGCCAGAGAGACATAAAGAGAATAAGTGGGATCCGGACAAGCCAGAGCATGATCAGGATCAATGAAGCAGCGGGAGACAATGGTCAGAATATCATCGGAACCGTTGGCACAGATGATCATATCCGGAGAAACGCCATGATAGGCGGCGATTTCTTCCCGTAAAGCCTGACCGACAGGATCAGGATAGCGGTTCAGTCTCTGCCAGTCAAAATTTTCCAAAGCCTTTTTTGCTTCAGGTGACGGCGGATACGGGTTTTCGTTGGTATTGAGTTTAATGATCCGGGAAAGTCCCTTGGGCTGTTCGCCGGGAACATAACCGCTCATGCCATTGATATTTTTGCGTACTTCAGGGATCTTCATAATCAGTTCTTTCTGTTCAGATCGCGACGGATGGAAGCACTTCTGCCGTGAGCATCAAGACCTTCCATGGATGCGAATTTTTCAATTGCAGAGACCTCTTTCATCAGAGCCTCTTCGGTATATTCCAGGATACTGCTGCGGCGCATGAAATCACCGGCAGTGATTCCGTGGAAGAACTTTGCGGTTCCGGCTGTGGGCAGAACGTGACTGGGACCTGCGGTAAAATCGCCTGCCGGTTCAGGAGTCCATTTTCCAAGGAAAATTGCTCCGGCTGCATTCAGATCTTTCACCTGTTCTTTCGGATCAGCTGTCATAACTTCCAAATGTTCTGCAGCAAAGCCGTTTGCGATCACACATGCATCTTTCATATCGGCACATTCGATAAAGAACATACCGTTATTCATGACTTTGCGAACTGTTTCGATTCTAGGCAGAGACAATGCCTGACGTTCCACTTCAGCCTGGATCTTATCCAGCATTTCGGGACTGTCAGAAACGATCACAGCCTGTTCCAGACCACTGCCGTGTTCTGCCTGGGAAAGCATATCAGCCGCAGCAAATTCCGGACAGGTATCTTTATCTGCAATGATCATGATCTCACTGGGACCGGCTACCATATCAATGGCACATGCTCCGTAAACCAACTTCTTGGCAGCTGCAACATAAGCATTACCGGGACCAACGATCTTCTCCACTTTCTTAACTGTAGCAGTACCGAAAGCCATAGCAGCCACGGCATAAGCACCGCCCATTTTCCAGACTTCCGTTGCTCCGGCAGCTTTCAAAGCGTAAAGAGTTGCAGGGTTGACTTTTCCGTTTCTCATGGGAGGTGTTGCAGCAATGATCTCTTTCACACCTGCAGCTTTTGCGATTGCCACGGTATGACAGACTGTAGAAACCAGCGGAGCTGTTCCGCCGGGGATGTAACAGCCGACACGTTCCATGGGAGAGAATTTTTCTCCGAGTGTGACGCCCGGACGGGGAGAGAACAGATGATCCTGCGGCTTGCAGGCTTCGGCGAACACCGTAATATTTTCCAACGCCATTTTGATTGCGCTGATGGCTTCTACATCGATTTGAGCTTCTGCTTCAGCAAATTCAGCCTCAGTCACAAGGAAGTCTGCCGGAGTAAAATCCACACCGTCAAACTTTTTCAGGAATTCACAAATCGCCGCATCCCCTTCATTACGGACACGATCAACGATTACAGATACATTTTTTTCGATTTCAGCAGGACAAAGCGGACGTTCGTAAAGAGAACGCAAAGCCTCTGCACGGTCAATATCATTCAGCCGGATTCTTTTCATAGGTAATAACTCCCGATTTTAGTTCAAGAGGAAATATACCATAATTTTCAGCAGTTTCAAGCCTGATTCCGGTTTTGGATGTAAGTTTCTATCATTTCTAAATAGGAATCCGGAACGGAAAGGCATCCACCGCCTGTTCCAAGCTTGGTGAAGGGACGTGTCGTCCCGTGAAAATCACTTCCTCCGGAACGCAAAAGATTGTTGGCATCAGCCAATTCTTCCAACAAAGCAGTCTGATTGCGGTTGAATGTTGTATAAAGAGTTTCCAAACCATCCAACCCGGCAGGGATCAGCCCTTTCAGCATTTTTTTCACATAGGCTCGTTCTCCGGAATGCTGACCGCTGACAGGATGCGCCCAGATTGCAACGCCGCCAGCCTCATGGATCAGAGAACAGACTGCGGCAGGACGTTTCAACGAACGGGCAATGTAACCGCGTTTTCCCCGTTTCAACAAAGCATCAAAGACATCCTGCACACATTCAAAATGCCCTTTTTCAACAAGCACTTGAGCAATATGAGGTCTGCCGATACTTTCGCCTCCGGCAACAACAGCGACTTCATCTTCAGTAATTTTATAGCCTAAAGTCTGAAGTCTGTGAATGATCAGCCTATTCCGCAAGGAACGTTCTTCACGCATTGATTCCAGGAATTCCACCAGAGGCGGGTACGCCGGATCAATAAAAAGTCCGACGATATGGATCTCCTTGGAACGATCCCACGTTGAAATTTCCACGCCGGGAATAACTCTCACACCGCTGCCCTGCCCTGCTTCCATGAACTCAGCAACACCGCTGACAGTGTCATGATCTGTCAATGCAATCGCAGAAAGCCCGGTTTCTTTTGCCATCTCAATGAGTCTGGACGGTGTTTCAGTACCATCTGATGCGGTACTGTGAATATGCAAATCAATCATTTATGTTTCCGGCACACCTGTAGTGCATGCGCCAGTCCTTTCAAAGTAAAATCAGCCCCGTAAACTTCCGCATCAGGAAAATTGGGAGCAAAGAACGATGAATCCCCGCCGCAAAAAACAATGCGTAAACCGGGTTCAATACGCCGGAACTGCTCAAGGATCTCCCTGACAGCACCAACGGCACCGGTATCTGTTCCGATTTGAATTGCCTCAACAGTATTCTTCCCGGGTACAGGATGTAACTTATCAGCAAGAGGGACCAAAGGTAATTTCGCTGTATAGTCGTGCAATGACTTCCGCAAAAGCTGCCGCCCCGGCAAAATCGCTCCGCCACGAAGCCTACAGCCGGAATCCACGAACTCAAACGTTATGGCGGTCCCGCAGTCAATACAGAGAGCGGGGACTTTCCCTGTTGAGATCAATGCAACTGAATTGGCAATACGATCCGCCCCGATCGTTTCAGGCGTTCCCATTTCTGAGAGAGAAAGAACGGGAGAACAACCAGCCCAGTTCAGAACAAAGGCTCCTTTCTCACTGAAATATTTCTCCCACAGAGGAACTACTGAAACAACAGCTTGCTCTTCTTCCGGAAAGATCGTCGGATCGAAACAGGGCGTATCAAACACCCGGTAATCCGAAATTATTCCATCCGGAAGCAGTTTTGCTGTCAAGACATGTGTATTGCCAATATTAAACAGACGGCAAGACATTCAGCCCTCTTTTCCGATTTCCCGGAATTAACCACCGAGGTTTTCGATGATGGAGATAAGCGGAGCAAACAGAGCAATAACGATACCCCCGACGATCACAGCCAAACCGACGATCATCAAAGGTTCGATCATTGAGGTCAATGCACCCACTGCGTTATCCACTTCTTCATCGTATGTATCAGCCACGGTTTCAAGCATTTCAGGCAGACGACCGGTTTCTTCACCGACTTCGATCATACTGATCACCATTGCAGGGAATACTTTTGTTGAGTCAAGCGGAGGAGCCATCGGTTCCCCTTCTTTCACAGCATCATGAACAACCTGAATCGCATCAGCAACCAACTGGTTTCCGGATGTTTCTTTCACGATATTGAGAGATTGCAGAACAGGCACACCGGACCCCATCAGAGTTCCAAGCGTTCGGGAGAATCTGGAGATTGCTGATCGAGAAACGATCGGACCGAACAACGGGACATGGTAACAGAAATAGTTCCACGCATATTTACCGTGTTTTGTTTTTACTGCCAACTTGAATCCGATGACAATAGCAACAATACCACCTATCATAATAAATATGTGGTTCTGCATAAATTTTGAAACAGCCAGAACCGCCTGGGTGATTTCCGGAAGAGGTTTCCCATTCAGCAATTCGGCAAAGATCTTTTCAAACTTCGGAACGATGAAGATCATCAAACCGGCACCGATCAAACCTGCGATCGACAAAACCACGATAGGATAAACCATGGCAGATTTCACTTTTCCGGCAATACGGGCAGCTTTTTCCATAAACATCGCAAGTCGGTCAAGGATCAATTCAAGTTTACCGGAAGCTTCCCCTGCACGAACCATGTTCAGGAACAATTTGTCAAAAGAATTCGGGTGCTGGGAAAGAGCTTCTGAAAAAGTTGCACCGCCTTCCACTGCTGTTGCAACCTCTCCGAGGATTTTTTTGATTGCAGGATCTGCAGACTGACGCTCCAACGTCCGCAACGCACGGATCAAAGGAAGACCTGCATTCAAAAGGATAGCCAGCTGTCTGGTAATGACCGTCAACTGTTTCGGCTTGATTCTCAAAGGACCAAGCTGAATGTTGATATTCATTTTGCTGTCTTTTTTTTCAGTCTTCTTTTTTGCATCTCCACCGGCAGGAGCTGCTTTTTTCGCCAACTTAACGCTGCGAGCAAGCTTGATAGATGTCGGGAACATTCCCTGATCTTTAAGGATCGCTGTCAATTCTGCCTCATTGGCAGCTTCATGCGTACCTCTCTTTTCCTTACCGGAAGAGTCCATTGCCGAATATTGATAAATAGGCATAGTATCGTCCTCTTTTTATATTTCTAAAAGTTCTTATTCGTTTTCTTCTTCGATTTCCTCTTCTTCCTCTTCCTCGTTATCTGCTTCCATCTCCAATTTCTGGATCATTCCTTCTGCATCCTGAACTTTCATCATCATTTCAGAATAGGAAATTTTTCCTTCTTTATAAAGACGGAGCAAATGACTGTCAAGAGTGTTCATTCCATACTTTGCTCCAGTCTGGATATCTGAAGTAATACGGAATGTCTTATTGTCACGAATCAGAGCCTGAATTGAAGGCGTTGCAACCATGATCTCAAACGCAGCAACACGTCCTTTTTTATCACAGCGCGGTAACAGAACCTGAGAGATCACTGCCACAAGAGAAGATGCCAGCTGGGTTCGGATCTGCTCCTGTTGGTCTGTCGGGAATGCGTCAACCATACGGTCAACAGTACGCGCTGCCCCGGTTGTATGGAGGGTTCCGAACACCAAGTGCCCGGTTTCTGCAGCGGATACAGCTGCACCGATGGTCTCAATGTCTCGCATTTCCCCCACCAGAATGATATCAGGGTCCTGACGCAGCGCACGACGGAGAGCTTCTGCAAAGCTCGGCACATCCCGTCCGATTTCACGCTGGATCACAACACTTTTCTGATGGTAGTGATAAAATTCTATAGGGTCTTCAATAGTAATCACATGGCATGCACGCTCTTTATTGATAATATCGATCATAGAAGCCAGTGTCGTACTTTTTCCTGACCCGGTAGGACCTGTCACAAGGATCAATCCGCGGGGTTTATACAACAGCTGTTTCACATGCGGCGGCAAACCAAGCTGTTCCATAGTCAAAAGAGTATTGGGAATCTGACGGAGCACCATACCAAGCACACCTTTCTGCTTGAATGCACTCACACGGAAACGGGCCTGATCACCGAAAGCAAACCCGAAGTCAGCACCGCCATTTGTTTCAATTTCCGCCATCTGTTCTTCTTTGGCGATTGACCTTACCAAACGTTCTGTATCTTGCGGCTCCAACTCCGGAACATTAAGAGGAGTCATTTCACCATGCAGCCGCACAACGGGGGCAATTCCTACCTCCAAATGAAGGTCACTGACGCCTTCATCAACTACCAGCTGAAGCAAATCAACCATTTCAACATCACAAGACATATCTCAACTCCTGTTTTGTATTTTATTATGTGTACCGGAGCACTTCTTCCATCGTGGTTTCACCGTTCAAAATCGCCTTGATACCATCTTCTCGCATTGTAGACATACCAAGTTCACGCGCTTTTTCACGGATAACAACTGTCGGTGCATTCTGAAGAACAAGCTCGGAAATCTGAGGGCTCATCAACAGAAGCTCGGTCAGAGCTTTTCTGCCCTTATAACCGGAATTGTTGCAATGCGGACAACCTTTTCCATAATAGAACTTATTGTCTCCAATATCTTCCCGCTTCAAACCGAGCATTTCCAGGTCTCTGTCTTCAGGTACAAAAGGTGTTTTGCACTTCGGACAAACACGGCGGATCAAACGCTGAGCCAGCACCCCGATCACAGCACTGGCGATCAGGAATGGTTCGACACCCATATCAACAAAACGGGTCACTGCCCCGGCAGCATCGTTTGTATGCAGAGTTGAAAACACCAAGTGACCGGTCAAGGCAGCCTGAATTGCCATTTCTCCGGATTCCAAATCGCGGATTTCCCCAAGCATGATCACATCGGGATCCTGTCGCAGGAATGCACGGAGAGCTCTCGCAAAAGTCATTCCGACTGCATCGTTGATAGGCAGCTGGACAATACCTTCCAAGTCGTACTCAACAGGGTCTTCTGCGGTAAGGATCTTGATTTCTACTTTATTGATCTCTTTCAATGCAGAATAGAGTGTTGTGGTTTTTCCTGACCCGGTCGGACCGGTGATCACGAAAATACCGTTTGGCATTGAAATCAGCTCACGGATCTTTTCAAGGTTCGCATCTGCGATTCCAAGCACATCCAAATCCAGGTTCACAACAGAACGGTCAAGAACTCGGAGAACCACAGATTCGCCAAACTGTGTCGGCAGCGTGGATACACGCAAGTCAATGGGCTTTCCGGCAATTTTCAGCTGAATTCGACCGTCTTGCGGTTTACGGCGTTCTGCAATATTCAGTTCACTGATGATTTTAACGCGGCTGATCACTGGAATCGCAAGGTTTTTCGGCGGAGGTGCCAATTCATACAACGCACCGTCAACACGGTAACGGATCTTAAACTCATTTTCAAACGGTTCAAAGTGAATGTCTGATGCTTTATCTTTGATTGCCTGATACATGATCGCATCCACGAACCGGACAATCGGCGCATCATTGGCAACCTGTTCCAAATCTTTGACATCTTCCGTTTCGTCAAAACCAACGGTCGTCAGCATTGCCTGAGCAGATTCCAAACTGACCTGGTAATGTTTCTCAAGTGCATCATCGATCTGATTGACCGGTGCAACAAGAACAACCACATCATGCTTGACAATGAAGCGGAGTTCATCGGCAATCTGATAGTTGAACGGGTTTCTTGCTGCAACATAAAGGGTCGTTCCATCGAAAGAGACAGGCACAACACCAAGCATGTGGGCGGTTTCACCATCAACCATTGCAAGAACTTCAGGATCAAGGGTCAACGCAGAAAGCTCGACGACCTCTGTTCCCAATCCCTGTGCAATCAGCTCATTCAGTTCATTTTCCTTGATAAAACCATAATCAAGAACTACATCGTAGAAAGGTCTGCTTGTCCGCAAATGTTCATCGATGGCATCATCAAGAACTTCTTTGCTGCAAACTGCTGCGTTGAGAAGAATATCCCTCAGCGTCTGGGTTTCCAGTTCCAGATGATAATTTTCCTGGGCAGCCGGCAAAAAGGAATCAGAAGACATCACATTGGATTCATCTTCAAACGACACGCTCATATTTTCTTCACTCATAGTCACACCTTATTCCTTGTCACCCATTGTTGTTGACACAACTTCTGCCAACGTCGTTGTTCCGTTAGCGGCTTTTCTCAACGCATCTTCACGCAATGTACGCATACCGGACTTTCTGGCAGCTTCACGGATCACGGATGCTTCACTCTTGCGGAAAATCAGTTCCTGAACATTTTCACTCAAAAGGAAGATTTCATAAATCCCGCACCGGCCTTTGTAACCGCTGCCGCCGCAAACAGAACACCCCTTCCCCTGCATCAAAGTCGCTGAAGCAAGGAAATTGTCATCCAATCCCAAACTGCGGATCTCCCGGTCTGTCGCTTCAACCGGTTCCGCACAATTCTTACATACACGCCGCACAAGGCGCTGTGCCATAGCTGCACGGACAGAGGAAGCCACCATGAACGGCTGAACACCCATATCGATCAAACGGGTAATCGCACTGGGAGCATCATTGGTATGCAGGGTAGAGAACACCAAGTGTCCGGTCAGAGATGCCTGAATTGCGATTTCTGCTGTTTCCAAGTCACGGATTTCCCCGACCATGATAATATTCGGTGCCTGTCGCAGCATAGCTTTCAACGCAGCGGCAAATGTCATTTTTGCAGCAGGATTCACCTGAACCTGGTTGATACCGGCAAGCATATATTCCACCGGGTCTTCCACGGTAATGATCTTACGGGTCGGTTTATTGATCGTATTCAAAAACGCATACAGAGACGTTGTTTTTCCGGAACCGGTCGGACCGGTCACAAGGAAGATCCCGTCAGGATAGTTGATAATACGGTTGATCTTCTGCTGGTCATCCTGATAGAAACCCAGTTTCGGGATATCAAGCTGAATACTGGCTTTATCCAGAATACGCATAACGATACTTTCGCCGTGTGTAGTAGGAATGGAGGACACACGCAAGTCAATATCTTTCCCACCAAGTTTTACCTGAATACGACCGTCAAGAGGAATACGCTTTTCCGTAATATCCATCTTCGCCATGATCTTGAAACGGCTTGTCAAGTTCAACTGCAGATACTTGGGCGGAGCTTCCACTTCACGCAGCACGCCGTCAATACGATAACGGATGCGATAACGTTTTTCCATCGGTTCCAAATGAATATCAGAAGCACGTTGTTTGAATGCTTCGACAATGATCATAGAAGCCAAACGGATGATCGGAGCATCATCTTCGGCATCAACTGTATCCGCTTCCAAAGGATTGGAAATATGCTCCATCTGTTCAATTCCGGTCGTATTCACACCGGTCAGGAAAGAATCCACGGAATCGGAAAGTGAGGAAAAACGGCTTTTGATAGCATTTTCGACCTGAGACTTCGGAGCCAATACAATATGAATATCTTTTTTCAGTGAATAACTGAGAGAGTCGATTGCTTCCAGGTTTGCCGGATCGCACATTGCAACGGTCACTGAATCATCATCTGCCTGAATCGGCACAACCTGATTCTGTTTAATGAAATCATGGGGTATGACCTCAAGAACTTCATCCGGGATATAATACTGAGAAAGATCAAAAGTTTCCAATCCATACTGTTCAGCCAGGAGATTAGTCAAAGCCTGTTCATCCAGTAATTCCAGCTTGAGTAAAGCTTCGATCACATCGATCTGACCATCTTCCTCGGAGACTTTCTGCCAAGCAGCATCCAACTGATCTTCCGTAACGAGACCAGCCTCCTTCAACAGCTCTAATATATAATCGCTATTTTCCATAAACACGTTCCTGTCTGCTAAAAATAAAACATACTATGGTATTAGAACACACGAATGCTCTTTTTTCAAGTAGGATTTTGAACTTTTTTTCAAATATTTCTAAAAAAAATTCAAAAAAAATTTTTTCCGGAATTGAAATCGGTCAAAACGGGAGTATATTACGGACATTCCGGGCGATTAGCTCAGTTGGTTAGAGCGTCACGTTTACACCGTGAATGTCGGGGGTTCGAGTCCCTCATCGCCCACCATTTTTGCCTGCGGCAAAAATGGTGAACGAAGCCGCAAGGCTTCTCTTCACGCAGCGTCAGCCGCTCTTCACTCAAAACCTAAGGTTTTCTTCACATCTTCACATCTTCACCAATTCCGGGAAGCCTTGCTTGTGAAGTCGTTTCATTACGCTGTCGCTTCATTGCACTTGTGAAGCCGCTCATTTCATTCGCTTGTTAAGTTGCCGCCTTGCGGCGGGAGGATGTGTTACCTTTACAGCGCGGCTTTGCCGCTTAGTTTCTTTTATCTCAAAACCCATTGCGGCAGAGCATTCATCAAGCGGCATTTTTAACCAAAAATCATCTGATATTTTGATTAAATCAGAAATTTTCATAATCCCCGACCATTGCAAAAAATCATCGAAAATCTGTAATCCGCAGTTGAAAACGCCTGCGACTGATGCTATCTTACCTGTGAGATAGTTGGTTTGAGCATGGAGGTGTTTGTATGAAAAAGTTGTTGACTCTCTGTTTGTTGCTTTTTGTCTTCATAAGTTGTTTTGGCAATGCCGGAGTATTCCGGGGCAGCGGACAAACTCCGGCTCTGGGAAAAACTGATCAAATTCAGATGGTGGAAGAAGAGATCATTATGATCCCGCACCGGGGAAATTATCCAGTTGACACCTCCTGCCGCAATCTGGATAAAATGGATTTCCGTTGCCGTTTCATCCTGCGGAATCTCACCGATCAAA
>SUVT01000047.1 GCA_015061845.1 Lentisphaerota bacterium | reverse complement strand
TTATGAGGTAATTTCAAAAGTCCGGCAAAATTTGGCTGAAAAAAGATTGTTGATGAGTTGGAAATGGTAGTTTGAGCGTGGCTACCCAGCTTGTCCTCCATAGCTTCAGCGAAGGAGGAAGGGTAACCACCTAAAACGCTCCATTTGCAGATCGCAACAAGAATTTTCTGCCATTTTTGAAGACTTTTGAAATTGCCTCTACACTCTTACTATAACCTGTTTTTGACTTTTTTCAAGAGTTTCTGTTTTTTATTACACTTTTTATTTTACGATTTGCAATAGTTTCATTCTGAGATATATTATATACGAGAATAAACAACTATAGAAAGTTAAGGGGTATTATGTTCAGAATATTGATATTCTCTCTTCTGATTGCAGGTTGTATTGGAAGTATTGCCTGTTTCACCGGCTGTTCAAAAAAAGAAAAAAAGGCTGAGGCACCTGCCAAAGTTGCCCCCCCCAAAAAAGATGACCTTGATCTTTCGAGCAAAGAGGCAACATACAGAAACTTTATGACTGCCTTAAATAATAATGATTTGGATAAAGCCTGGAAATGTATCCCTCCCCAAACACAGAAAAAAGGAATAGCAATCGCTAAAGAGGAAAAAAAATCCCTTGATGAATTCAAGAGAGAGAGTTTGGGAAGCCTCAGAGAAAATTTACAGGAAATATTGAAAAGCCAATATAACAATGACCTTGAAAAATTTATCAAAGATTCTTTTACAAAATGCAGCGATAGTGATTTTGTCAATGTCGACGGAAAATGGTACATTGAGCTGTAAAAAAACTGCAATCTTTTGAAAATAAAAACCGGAAAACTCAAGTGGGCTTTCCGGTTTTTGGGTGCTGTTTTCTGACCATTGTCAGCGGTCAAGACTCTTCCAGACCGGTTCAAGATCAACAAGTCGCTGTTCTCTTGCAGACTGGTCAAAAGCCAGGGCAAAGACCGCACTTTCAAGTCCTTCGTTCCCGCTGCACTTCGGTTCTGTTCCGTTGCACATGGTATCATACAGCTCTTTCATGATGTACTGATCGCCGCCGCCATGAAGGTCACACATATATTTGAGGGTACACGCAGTATTCTCACCGATCGTTTTATAAGTGACAGTTGAAGCGTACAAGTCAACGATAATCGTCCCTTCAGAGCAGTTGAAGCGCATCCTGCGTTCCGGGAGAGCATTGCACATCGTTGCACAGAAAGAGACCTGAACACCGTTACGGAAAATCGCAGTTCCCATGCTGGTATCCATCATATCGGAATCATCATTGAAGGCTGTTTCGATCTGATCGTGTCCGCCCCAGCTGTTGAATGTGTTCGCACCGTATTTTTCTTCAAGATAGCGGTTTTCAGGCTTGAAAACATTGGTCGTTCCGCAGAAAAACACTTTACTGGGTAAAGAGTTGCAGAACCAGATGATCAAGTCCAGATCATGACAGCACTTTTCAAGAATATGGGGACCGGCAAGTTCGCTTTTCCGACGCCAGTTCCGCATGATATAACCGCCATGGGCAGGATTGATATTTTCATTGGCTTCAATACTCAGCAGTTTTCCGAAATTTCCGGACTCCAGCAGAGATTTTACTTTCTGATAGAACGGGGAATAACGAAGAACAAATCCGGTCGCAAAGAGCAATTTATTGGCGGCATGAGCATCATAGATCTCTTTGCAATCTTCCAGAGTCGATGCCAGAGGTTTTTCTGAAAACACATGTTTTCCGGCAGAAAATCCTTCAAGAATATGCTGTTTGTGGAACGCATTGGGAGAGTAGACCAAAACCCAATCTACACCCGGAGTGTTGATTGCTTCAAGACTGCTGGAACACTTCCGGCAGGAGTTTTTTTCAACTTTCCATAACTCCAATGCGTCATCAACAGCCTTGTCAATGGGGTCATAGACGGAAATCACTTCCACATTATGATCGGAATCCCGCAAGAGGTTTCCGACCGTATATTTTGAACGCATTCCGCAGCCGATGACAGCCACACCGATTTTTTTTCTTTCCATAGTTCCCTACCTGTTATTTTTTTGTGACAATGTCAATGATGACCAGATCACCGGCGGGGATCGTGATATTCAAAGAACTCTGTCCGTTTTCTTTTTTAATTGCAAGTTTCTTACCGGAGATCCGCTCTGTTGCAGACATAATTTCCACCGGGAAGATCAAGGTCTGTTCTGTTTTTTCGGACTGTACCACAACGGGAGCAGTCAACGGTTGTTTGTAAACGCCGCGGTTGTTCAGAAGGGAAACACGCCATCCGTTTTTCTGTCTGCTGACGACCATTTCTGCAGGACTGTCCCCAACGACCCGGAAAGGCAGCAATTCGTGCCGCAGCAGAGACAGGATGTAATGAACCGCCGGAACGCCGTCTTTCTGTCCGGCAGTTGCGGGGTCTTCCACAAGATATTTCTGCAACGTCAGGATCACTTTTCCTTTGCCGCAGTTGAACACTGTCGCCAGGGGGTTGCCGTCAGCAGTTTTCAGCAGAACTTTTGCACCTTTAAGATCGACAAGCTGATATTCGTAAGGCATTTTCGTATCTGCAAGTCTCTTTCCATCAAAGGTTAAAGTCGTCTTCCCACGGGCAGTTTTTCCGGTTAATCTGACACCTGTAAAAGATTCAGAAGCAAGAAGTTCCGGCAGTTGTTCGCTGTTGATCACAAGGATTCCTCCCTGTGCAACATACTCACGAACAGCTTTGACCGCGGCGGGATCCCATTTGATTTTCCCGGCAATGACTGCTGCAGGATAATCTTTCAGATTTTCGGGCGCACCTTTCGGGGGATTCAAGGTCAGAATATCAACCAGACCGCTGAAACCTGTCTGGCTCATGTTGCAGCCATACCCTTCCTGAGCAAGCTCGGAATTTCCGAAAATTCCTTTCATCCAAACATCGATATTCCGGTCTGCAACGGTAGGTTTGAACATGCCGAACCAGATTTTTCTGTCTTCATGGCTGTCCCAGCCGTGACAGAAATCCAGCAGCAGAGCGATGGGAGTATAGACATCACCGCGATCCTTATCGTTGCGGGCAAACTCAACCGTTTCCTGAACAGCTTTTCCGTGAGGCGAAAGAACAGGTTCTTTTCCTTTGACAAGTTTTTCTTTGATGAACGCATAATCCGGATGTTCAAAATCAACATATGTTGCACCTGTCAGATAGGCAAAAAAGTTCTGTCTGCGGTAAAGAGAAGCAGATTTTCCGCGATTGGGACCGAAAACTGTTCCGGTTTTATGATAGTTGAGATAGGTATGACCGAGATAGGTGGCAAAATAGCAGCCCCACGGTTTGTTTCCATATTGACGGGATGCTCCGCGCGCTGCTGCGATCTGCAGAGAGAAGACCGGGCAGCCGCCGCCGAAACATTCCATAACGGTTGACGGTGCGCCCCATTCCATTGCCTGATGGTGCCACATGGTGATGGAACTGAAGTTTGCACAATCATGGAACATCATCCGGTTATAGAATTTATAAAGATTTTCGTACTGTTTCAGAGCTTCTTCACGGGTGTCGGGCAGTTTCACCAGCGGACGCTGCACAACAAAGGTTTTACTGGCGTACTTATATCCGCCTTTTGCACTGCGCTGATCCCGGTAAGATCCCCAGCCGAGATGATGCGCCAAGTCATTATCAAACTCAACAACTTGAAAGCCCATGAAATTGGGATGTTTTGCCCGCCATTTTTTATATTCCTCCTGTCCGGCAGGAACATAATCATCCTTCGGAAGGGCAAAGTAGATCGTGGAATCATGTCCCAGATACCAGTAATGGAACGTGACGTCATCCGGAACGTTTGCTGTTTTTTCAACGATGTTCAGGAACGGATTGCGGAAGGACCAGTCGTACTTGCTGTAATCGATCAAAGTATTCGTCTGAGCAATAGTCAAACGCAAGCCTGCAGTTTCGATCCCGCCTAAAGCATGTTCTGTCCGGTCCGCGGTATTTCCTTTGATATCAGCATCTTTTACAGGAAGCCATTTTCCATTTTTCAGATATTCCAGAGAGAAATCTTTTGCCACATAACCGGCGAGACATCCGTTCCGCATCCCATGATAAAGTACTGCTTTGGAAAGTTTCACAGGCGTTTTGAATTTCAAAGTAACACTTCCGGATTGCGGTTGATTGATGGCGGCGTCAGAAGCTTTTGCTGCACTGTCAAGGGAAATATCGCCATCAGTGATTTTTTTGAGATCGTTCCAGACGGCTTTCTTCAATTCTCCGGAAGCAGATGCCTGCGCCGCAATATTCTTTCCATTGCTGTCGAAGATCTGAAATTCCCGCAGAGAAACCCGGGAGGAAACAGCAAGCTGATTCCGCTGATATTCCGGCGGTCTTCTGTTATGTCCGGCATAAGGCAGGAACCAGCCGAGACTCCAAATCCTGCGGTGCGCTTTTCCTTTCATCAGAAGACCATCTTTCAAATGTTCTTTTTCACTGAAAAGAGAATAGAAACTCCGGCTGCCGACCTGCGGTTGTTTCCATCCGGCTGGAACGGAATGATTTTCTGCACCGGACAGGATTTTTTTCTGAAAAGCAATGGGAACAGGAGGGCGTTTGATCTCCTCTTTTTCCGTTTTCCATCGGTCTACAGTTCCATCGGTATAGAAGACTTCGCAGAGGTACTGTGCGCCTTCCACGTAGGAGTTTTCAAAGACCATATCAATGCAGCTCAGATTTGTGTGTGTTGCGCCGTTGAAGTTGTTTTTCGGATTCTTCCGTGCGGGAAAATCTGCAGAGTCATAATACTGGATCATCCAGAAATTTTTCTTGACATCATCCCCGGAAACCCAGCGTCCGGCAGTAGTTGTAACGACGATCTCTTTGATTTTTTTGTTGGGGTTCACTCCGGTGATCTGGATATGAAAGTCCGGCTTTCCGGAAGGACCGCTTTTCAGAGGACCGACAAGGTCGGGAGTGTTTTTGTAATTGACCGTAATCCTGCGCTTCACTTTCTCAAGTTTGAGCGTGATATTACGGAATATCAAAGTTCCTTTCTGATTGGAACGGTAGAGATAAATCTCATAGTTCTGACCAGTTTTGAATGTTCCGGGTGCAAATTTGAAGGACATTTTTCCGAAGTTTTCCCGTGGAACACTTTTCAGCCATGCAAACATGGAAATCTTGATCAGTTTTCCGTTTTCCTTGCGGTAAAGAATCGCACCCAGTCTTGTGGGTGGCTGTCCGGTGGTCATAAGATCCAGCTCCAACAGACCGGATGTATTATCTTCCCCGTTGAAATTCAGGACAGCAGCAACATAATTTTTGCTGTTGACCTTCACCGTTTCACCGTTGATTTTCTGAACGGTTCCGGCGACCGAAACTCCTGTCGGGAGCGGTTTGTCAAAGGAACAATTCAGTTCCAAAGCGTTCAACACACAGAAATAGAAAAAGATTCCCGCCGATAAAAATATCCTGTACATATCTGTCACCGTCTACTGCCGATTATTTTGCGGCAGGAGTTGTCTTAAAGTGAATCCGCTTGATTTTCAAAGTTCCTTTCTGATTGGAACGGTAGAAATAGATATCATATTTCTTACCTGCCTTGAAAGTGCCCGGAGCGATTTTCAATGTAACAGTTTGATACTTATCAGCAGAAACTTTTCTCATCCATGCAAGATGGCTCAATGCTTTCAGTTTACCATTGGCCTGTTTTTCATGAAGAATGACACCTAGTGTACTGGGAGGATTTCCGGTGGTTGTAAGATCCAGAGTCAAAGTTCCGCCTGCCCCTTCTTCGCCTGCAAAAGTGAGGATCCCGATGTAATAACCATTGTCATTTACCAAAACAGCAGCACCGTTTTCCTGCTGAACTTTTCCGGAGATACTCAATCCGGCAGGCTGTTTTTTATCAAAGGTGCAATCCAGTTCAAAGGCGTTTGCTCCGGCAATACAAAGAGCGGCTGCGAGAGTCATCAATGTTTTTTTCATAGTAAAAATCCTTTCTTTTTCAGGCGATTTTTCAGCCCATTATGTTAGTTTTTTTATAATTACCACCAGGGGAATTTCCATGCGTTTGCGTAGTCAGCGGTGTTTTCAGAACTTGCCAGAAGCGTAAGAGTATTCTGCTTATGAGTTTCCACATGACCATCCCAAAAGAGATAGTTGCAAGCCTGATTGTGACGGAATGCTGTTGTTTGAGTAACCTTCCATGCGATTGCATAACTTTCTTTGGGTGCATCGGACATCTGGGCTATAACGGTAGGTCTGTCAAGTGTATTGAGTTTCAGGAAACCGCGATTCATGCTCCAAGCTTTCTTTCCGGCACCTTTGGATGCCTGCTGACCATAGGCGTTGTAATAGGAACTGCCTGCGCTGTGATCGGTCATAAACCAGTTCATGCCGTAATGAGTTGAGGGATAATTGGTTGTCAGCTCTTTTCCGGAAGGACAGCAGTAAAGAGAACCTTTTTTGGGAGTCCCTGCCCCCTGCCACTGTTTCGGGATGTAATTGGTATCTGACCAGAATTGAAACCATGTTTTACTGGAACCGTAATTGAATTGCCGGTAACTGTCGCCGACCGCCCAGCCGTCATTTTCATCGGTGTAATGGATCTGCACCAATCCGATCTGGCGGAGATTTCCGGAACAATTTGATTTTCTGCCGTTTTCCCGTGCATTGTTCAATGCCGGGAGCAGCATTCCTGCCAGAATTGCGATGATGGCAATTACAACAAGGAGTTCGATCAGCGTAAAAGAACTCAATTTCATCTCATTTCTTCTCATATTTTCTCTCCTATCCATTGTTTTTAATGTTTATTTTTTCAACACCGGTCCAATCGAATTTGTAAGAATCAAATCCGGCATCATCAGAAGTTTTTTGTTTCTTACCAGCGGATTATTGATTTTTTCCAACAGAAAATCGAGTGCAGTTTCCACCAATTCTTCCGGCATATCACAAGTTGTCAGGGGAGGATCCAAAGAAACAACCCGCTTCAACGGCGGATTCTGTGTCATAAAATCTTTGTAACGCCGGATATTTCCGTAACCTGCAATGGAAACATCCTGCGGGATCCGGATCCCCAGTTGACGGAATCGCTGATAAAACGCCTCGCAGTAAACATCCCCCGGCGTAACGATTGCAGTCGGGCGATCCGGCATGGCTAGAAAATACCGGATCACATCCCTCATGACGGCATCATGAGTCTCTTCCGAAATCTTCCGGAAACAGAGCAGTTCTTCCTTGAATTCCAGTCCGTTCAGAACATAACAGCGTTTGATCCGATCCGGGATGAATCTATCCTGAAACATCTGGTCATCATCGTAAAGATCAGGCGAAAAATAGAAGATCCTGCGGTGCCCCAGCCGTTTCAGTTCGGCAAATATCGCAGAGATCCCGCCAATGTCATCTTCTCCGACCGAAGTACACATGGCGGAATTATAACCGGCATGAATGATCACTGACGGCAATTTTTCGTAAAAGGAATCCGGACACACATTATAAATCAAACCGCCCGGCTTGACCGAACGGACCGTTTTTTCCAGATTGGAATGTTCACAGAGAACAAGATTGATCTGCCGTTCCAGACAGACTTTCTGCAAAAGAAAATGGAAACTGGATTGATGCAGGTGATGTCCGCTGGTGATCACATTGACGATCGTCACTGAATCATCGGAATGAAACTCCGGGAGATATCCGCTCTGGATCAGATAAGCACGAACCTGCCGCCGCAACGGGTTATTGGCTCGTTCCGGGTCACGTAAAATCCTGTAAACAGTCGAAAGAGACACCCCGCACTCTGCGGATATCTCATTCATCGTTAAAACTTTTTTCTGATCACGGAGTCCCATTTTTCATTCCAATTGTTGTTCCATGAACAAAAAATAGCACATTCTCAACGTTTTGTCAATACATTTTTCAGAACGCATCAGACATTTTGACTATTTTGACAAAGATTGACAAAACATAAATAAAATAAGGGCCATTGCTGAACATCCAAGTTCTTGCAACAGCCCTTAGGATTTTCTGATTACTTGAGCTTCTGTTCCGTTTCATCCAGAATCGTGTTTTCTGCCAGAACCAGAAGACCGTCGTTGGCTTCAATGATCGTATCCCCGTGAGGAACAACATGTTTCTTGCCACGGCGGATCAGAAGCACCAAAGCTCCTTTGGGCAGACCCGCCGCAGAGAGAGGAACTCCAACCAGCGGAGAGTTCGGCATGATCTCAAATTCCCGGGTATCACCATCCATAGTTCCGGTGTTATCAAATTCCAGCGGAACACGGGGACAAACCCGCAGAGGTTCATCCAGTTTCAGAAGTCTTGCAAACGGCATAAGTGTCATGCCCTGCAGGATCACAGATGTCAAAACAACAAAGAAGACGATGTGGAACATCATTTTATTGTTGGGAATATCTGCCATCAGCGGGAATGTCGCAAGCATAATCGGAGCCCCGCCGCGTAAGCCGACCCAGGAGACAAGAAGCTTTTCCCGGAAGTTGAATTTACTGCCGATCGTACTGAGAAATACAGATATCGGACGGGCAAAGATCATCAGGATCATTGCAACCGCAAGCCCGATCCACCAGACTTCAAGCAGAATCGTCGGAGTGACCAGCAAACCAAGCATACCGAACAGAATCACCTGCATCAGCCACGCAATACCGTCACTGAACCGTCCGACACCGTTCCGGTAAATGAACTTGCTGTTCCCCATGACAAGCCCGGTCACATAAACTGACATAAAGCCGTTCCCCTGGAGAAGTTCTGTCCCGCCATAGGAAAGAATCACCGCTGCGATCCCGATAACATAGTACAGACCATCGTACTCAAAGTCGATTTTATTGAAGAGCCACACCATGATTTTTCCCCAGGTGATCCCGAGGACAACACCGAGAAGCATCTTCTGGATAAAAGAGGGAACGATCATGCGGTAAGAAGAAAAAGTCGCTGTGACTCCACTGTTCGCTTCCGCAATGACAATTCCGATCATGAAAATCGTCAAAAAGGCTGCCATAGGGTCGTTGCTCCCCGACTCAAATTCAAGCAGCGAGCGTAATTGTCCCCGCAATCCAACATTCTTGGAACGCAGGATCGCAAACACGGCTGCGGCATCTGTAGAAGAAATAATCGAACCCAGCAGAAGACACCAGGAGAACCGGACATTTATTTGTGGAGCCGCCCAACGCAAAAAGTAAAATGATCCGAACGCAACTGCCAGTGCAGTCAGAAGCACCCCGACACTGGATAAGGCTCCTCCTGTCGAACAGAGCCCTTTGATGTTTTTCCAGTTGGTGTCAAATCCCCCGGAAAACAGAATGAACGTCATGGCGATAGAGCCGATGATGTTGGCATCAACCGGATTGTCAAACTTGATGTGACCGATCCCCTGTTCTCCGCAGAGGATCCCCACTCCGAGAAAGACAAGCAGACAGGGCATATTGATCCATGCAGAGAGTTTGCTGGCACAGGCACACAGCAAAATCAGAACAGCTACGATCGTCATCGTGTTGCTCAACTTCTTCGGCAGTGTGATCCAATCCGTATTTGATTCTTTTGATTCTTCATCAGCCTTTTTTGTTTCAGCTTTTTCTTCTGTTTTTGCCGGAGCAGCTGCAGAAGTCTTCTCCTGTGCCTTCTCCGGTGCTTGCGTTACTGATTTTTCAACTTTCTGTTCCGTACTGCCTGCAACAGTTTCAGGAGCTGCTTGAACAGTTGCGAAGAATGACGCAAAGACAAAAATAAGTAAAAGTGCAATTTTTTTCATAACGCCAAACAAAATCTTTCTTCCGTAAAATTCTTTCTGAAAAACTCTTCCGTTAACGGAACTTCAAAACTTTTTCGACCTGAACAGCCGCTTCCACATTACAAACCGTTGCCTTGGTGCAGATGATTTTCAGTTCGCCGGAAGTTTCTGCAATTCCGTTCAAGCCGATTTCCCACTGCAGGAACTTGCCGTAAGCATGATCGCTGACAAGAGCCCCGTTGAAGTACGCATTACCGATCATACCATCATGGTGCAGAGTCAGGACAACATCTTTGACATCTTTCAGAAGTTCCGGTCCAACCTGTGCGGTCAGAACGATATCCTCACCGTCATAACTCTTTTTCCATGCGATTTCCGGAACTTTCAAGCCGAAGTTTCCGCTCAACCGATAGATGGAACGCTCTTCATCATACTGTTCGACAGCATCGTTCAAGCCGCTTTCAAACTGCGGTTTGACCGGTGTCATCCATTCCATGCAGAATTCGTTCTTTTCGGTTACGCAGGTAATTTCCTTTGCGGAACCGGAAAGAGGGGTTTCGGACCATGCAAAGTCTTTGCCCACATCCCAAAGCTCTTCTGCGTAATGTTTATCCATGAGAACCAACCGCAGATCATCTGTTTCCACAATAATGGGAAAACGTTCCATCTTGGCAATGAGCGTGACTGTGTTCGGAGATTCTTTCATGACCAGAACATTGCCGACAGTGCGGATATTTTCCACGGAGGGCAGAACCAGACGGGTCTCTGTCATGATCTCTTTGGAGTCGCAGAGAACGACTTGTGTCTTTCCGTTGAATTCCCGTTTATCCAGCAGTTCTGCTGTGGAGTATTCCAGAAAGTTTCCTTTTGCCAGACGGACAAAGAAGGGCATTGTCTTCAAGGTCTGCGGCGGCATTTCCAGTTGGGTTTTCTTGGGGTACTCATGGAACACTTCGCAAGCAAGTTTTGAGGGAGTGACCAGCACTTTGACATCGCGTTTCCAGGAGGAGCCGAGATTGGAAGCGTTCCGCAGGAACAGGAAATTGCTTTCGCTCAGATTCAAACCTTTGGTGGTGCGTGCCTGATACTTGATCTGATCCTTCGGTTCAGTCTGCGCTTCACCGCGGTCGGTATCGTAGTATTCAAAAAGGTCGCCGCCATTGCGTTCGCCGGGGTGTGCAATGCCGGTGTAACGGACTTTTGCCCAGTTGTCGCTGGGGGAGCTGTTCAGAAGTTCCTGTCCGAAAGAACGGAGGAACCAGCCGGTGCGTTTGACGGCATAGTAGGATTTCCGGAACCGTCCGACGACAGAAATCGGAGCCTGATAGTTCATATTTTTTGCCGGGAGCATACTTTCCCCGCAGTCATCCGGGTTCTGACCGTCGCAGAAAATATAAAGGTTGATCCCGGAACAGCCCTCTGCGAGATGCAGATTGAGTGCGCCTTCGATCATTTCCGGCGGAACGAGCGGTCCCTGAAAACTGTTGGTGTTCCGGTATGCCGGAGTATCATAATAGCGGACGAACATTCCTCCGCCGGTTTCAATTGTGATTTTCGGACGGGTATGCTGGTTCCACCAGTTCATGGAGAAGTCGCTGAGGTCGCCGTCGCAGTAGAAGCAGTTCACCGGATAAAGCCCGCCTGCATCCACAAGGGAGTCAAAATATTTTTCTTTGTCCGGAATGTGGTTGATATCAAGAACCGGAACATTGATACCGTTTTTCTTGACAAGGTCATAATAGAACAGCAGGTGTTTTGCATTTTCTTCCACGGAAGCGGAGCCGCGGGGAAGGTCATCGCCTTTGCATCCGGCAGAACCGAGTTCATTTTCCAGCTGGATGATGATGATCGGACCGCCATTGGAGATCTGGCGCGGCTTTGCGATTTCGATCAGTTTATTGTAATATTCTTCTGCATATTTCAGATACTGCGGATCATTGGTTCTTGCTTTTGTTCCGAGTTCATCCACAACCCACTGGGGCAGACCTCCGTTGCGGAATTCCCCGTGGACAAAGGGTCCCATACGGTAAATGCAGTACATTCCGCATTCTGCAATGGTGTCGATGAACGCAGCCAAGTCACGGTCTCCTTCAAAATTGAAGACTCCCGGAGCTTCCTGATGATAAGCCCAGACTGCATAAACTGTCACGGTGTTCATTCCGGCAGCTTTCATCTGAAGCATACGTTCTTTCCAGTATTTGCGCGGGACGCGGCAGTAAGAAAGATCGCCGCCATAAATAAAAACGGGTTTTCCGTCAATTTCAATATAGTCTTTTTGTACAGTCAAATTCATGAAAAAGTCCTTTCACTCCTTTTGGGTTTATTGAAATATATTTCAATATCAGAAATAATCAAGTGTGAAAATGATTTTTTTGTCAATAAGTGTTTGAAATTCTTTGTTTCCTGGTGTAATTTATTACCGGAAAGGATACTCCATGAATCGTGAACTGAAAAAAGAGATTTGTGATTTTATCGACAGACTTCATCTGAAAGCCGGGGATCGTCTGCCCAGTATTGAGCAGATCCGCCGGAAAGTCGGTTCCACACAATATCAGATCTATCTTGCATTGAAAGAGATTTCTGCTGAACGGAAATATGAGATCGTTCACGGCTCCGGGATCTATCTCCCCGGACGGAAAAAGGCTTGGAAACCATACGATTACAGTGTAGCTTTGATGTCGCCCGGTTCCCTGCTGGAACAGGATTTGATCAACTCCCTTCATTACAGATTCATGAAACATAATTTGAACCTGCTGCCGCTTTGCATTCCCCACATGGATCCGCAATATGAAGAAGAGACTTTGAAATACCTTTTGAACAGGCGTGTCTGGGGTTTGATCATTGAACCGAATCCAAACAGTGAAATAAATATGAAAATCATCAACCGGATGCAGGCGCAGGGTTGCCGTTGTATTCTGCTTTCCAAACCGCCGGAAACAAGGAAACATTACCATTTTTTTACACTGGATTATTTCCAACTCGGGGAACGGGCAGTTCAATTTGCGTTGCAGAGAAACTATAGGAATATTTTCTTTATCAATCACTCTTACAGCAACTGGCACATGCTGAATCTGGAACGGGGATTGAGCGAAGCGGCAAAAAGAGCGGGGATCACCTGTACGGTTCTCCATAACTATCTGCTGCAGGATTTCTTTGCTGAAACCTGGGATTGGGAACGGGATAAACTTTTTCAGCTGGAACCAGACACGCTCTATGTCGTGGAAAATGTGGAAAACCGGGCTTCTCATATTTACAACAGACTCCGGGAATCCGGAATCTCTTCTTCCCAGGTTCTTTCCTACTGCCGGAGAAAATCGAATATCGACCGGCGGATGCCGTTCTTTTATATGAATGATGAACTCCGTTTCAATCAGATCGCCGATAAACTTCTGACAACTTCCAACTGGATCAAGAGCGGTGTCGAAATAAAATTTGAGCCGACTTTATTGCTGCCGGAATAGTTTTTTTCGTGCAAAAACTTGACTTTTTTTTTAAAAATGCTATGTTATTCCCGTTTGATATGTAACAACCGGGAGGTTTTGTATTTATGAAAAAAGTATTGTTGTTTTTGTTCGTGACTGGAACCGTTCTGTTCAGCGGCTGTGTTTCTACTGACCGTATGTCCCGCATGTCCGGCGGCGTTTTCGGGGAATATTCCGCACCGCCGAAATATCGTCTGCGGTCTGAAAAATTCCTGAAAAAGACTCCCCATCATGCCGATTCCTCCAAGCGTTCCAATAAAACAGAGATCGCCGGATTGGATGATACTCTCATCAACGTCTGGCCCTTCTACTTCCGGAATGCCGCTTACTGGTCCATCCTCTGGCCCTTCATCGACTGTGATGATTACGGCTTCGCCATCCGTCCGTTTTATGTCAAAGATGGCGATGAGCAATCGTTCCTCTTCCCCCTGTCCGCATGGAACGCTGAAAACAAAGACGGCTGGGTGGCAAACTTTGTCTGGGGGGACGGGCAGTTCGGTTTCATTCCTCTCACCTGGCATGCAACCAAAAAAGACACCGGCTGGTTCTATTATACTCCGCTGCTGATCCATAGTTACGACAGACGCCCGTTCAAACTGAATGACTATACACGGAATCAGTTCGGCGCGTTCAATTTCCAGAACCGGGACGATTATTTTACTTTGTTCATGCTCGGTTACAAGTCAAAGCATACACTTCTTGATACCGGAAAATGGGATTGGCTTTACCATTATTACAGAGAAGTTCCGAACCCTGTTCTGGCATATCACTTCGCAAAAATCGGCAAACCTGCGCCGAAAAACGATAAAGAACTCTGGAAATTCCGCAGTGAGATTTTCAAAACTCTTCAGCAGAAAGAAGGGTACAGCTTCGGATTCTTCCCCCTCTTTCATTACAAAAAATTTGCAGGCGGCGGAAGCACCGGGACTTTCCTGCTGCTGAACGGGTATGAAAAAACAAAGAACCTGTACAAATGGGCATTTTTCGCACCGATTCTCTCTTATGAAAGTCATGAATTGAGCAAATATCCCTGGGCGACAGCATCTGATGAATTTTTCTCTTTGCCGCTGATGACCAAAATCACAACGAATAAGAGTTATGCCAATGAGGGCGCAATGAAGACGCTCCGTCAGCTCTCCCAGCTCAGCAGAAGTATTCCAATCAGCCGGAATCTTCCTGAAATCAAAAAATTGTTGAAGGAGCTTGATCCCAACCTGAAAATGCCAGCGACTGTCGTTGATTACAATACACTGGAACTTTTCCTGAAAGAGTGGGCGGCTGACAAGAATTTCCCCGTGGAATATACCTACGAAGGCGGATGTCTTCCTCTTTTCCTTTATAATATCAAAAAGAATTACCGGAGTTACACCTTCCCGGCTCTTCTGACCGGTTACGAACAGATCGGAAACAGCAAAAGTTTCTGGAGTCTTCCGCTTTTGACATTCATGAACAAGGAGGAAAACTCTGAATATCTGCGGATCGCTCCGCCGTTCGTCTATATGGATTCCCTGAAACGGAAAGCAGATGTTCATACCAAACGGATCCATTCCTCCAAGACAAAAATGGCTAAAGAGTGGGATGTGGTGGAAGAAAAAGATATCTATGCAGCTTGCGGTTTGTTCTATCGCGGAAAAGTCGCATTCCATGTGGCAAAAGAGAAATTCAATGGCAGTGATCTTGAGTTCCTCCGGGAAAATCTGCTGGAGCAGTTCTATACCTCTCAAAGCATTCAACGCTCCTGGGAGAATTACAATGCTGAAATGAAACGAACCGCCGCATGGTTCCCGAAAGACAAGATCGACTATTACAGAAAATGTATCCGGGAAGAAGAGTTGAAGATCCGGGCAAATGAGATCCGGAAACAGGAACGGGAGCTTGCCGCAAAGTGGCAGACTGTCCAGCAGACCGCTGCACGTCTTGGGTTCAAAGTGACAAAAGACGATATCAAGAGCGAAAAAGCCGCAGTTGATGCGGTGAACCGTCTGTTGAAAGATTATACGGAACTCCGTTGGAAAGAAGATATCGGAAACGGCATTTTCTTCCGGAAAGAGAATTTCTACAACGGCGATTACAACTGGCGTTTGCTCTGGTTCCTTGCCTCCGGTGAAAAAGTCGGTACAAAAGAAAGCACAAATGTGCTGCACCTTCTCTACCGCTACCGTCGGGACGGAGACCGTTCTGAACGTCTGTTCTTCCCCTTTGTTTCCATTGTGGAAGATGGTGCTGACAGTAAATTCTCCTTCCTGTGGCGCGTGTTCCAGCTGAAAGAGGAAAAAGGAAAATACAGCGGATATTTCCTGTTTATACCGTTCTGATTTCCAAAGAAATGATTTTGATCGGGGGCTGTTGCAAAAACGCTATTTTGCAACGGCCCTTTTTATTTGCATAACACGGCGATTGCAAAACCGACAAGGATCAAACCGACCCCGATCCATTTCACAGGTGCGGAGCGTTCTTTCAGGAAGATGATTCCGGCAGCCATTCCGATGGGCAAGCCGAGCTGACGGCAAACCTGAACATAAGAAACATTGGTCACATAGTTCATTGCAATCAGAACAAGAACGTAAGTTCCGGATGCACAAAATCCACCGACGAGAGGCATAAAGTTCCGTTCTTTCCAGTACTGTTTTACTGCGGCACGTTCATCTTTCAGACAGAGGACCAAAGAGAACATGGTGGCGGTCAGACAGAGTGAACGGGTGGAATAATAGGTCATGGAGATGATGGGTTTGGAAACATCAATGCCGTTTGCGGCACAGTAATCCCGGAGGATCTGAAGGGCATGGCTGTCAAAAATCGTGTAACCGGTTGTTCCAAGAGCAGTGTAAAACACAAAGAAAATCGTTGGCGTCATATAATTGGAAAGTTTGAAATCGGAGAAACTTTTCAGAGGCATCAGCAGAGAACCGCAGAACACCAGAACGAATCCGACGATAGAGATCCAGGGGAGAGGTTCGCCCCAACCGAGAAGCGTTGTGACCCCGGCAGTCATCAGGATCGGCAATGCCCGCATCATGGGGTATGCCGATGCCATATCCATTTTCTTATAGGTATAGGTCAGCCCGATGCAATAGATAAACACGTCGGAGATCACGACTGTTCCAACCATGGTCAGCCAGAATTCCAAAGGAAGATCAAAGACCGGGACCGGAGTCCAGAACTGAACGTTGGACCAGATCAGGCAGCCGGGAATACACAAGGTTGCATAAAGCGCAATCCGCATGTGATTTTTTTTCGCAATCAAATTCCATGAAGCATGAAGAACTGCTGAAACAACGATAAGAGAAAATGCGATCAGTGACATTTCAGAAAATCCTTTTTTCAAAAGGGGCAAGATCAGGATGCCCGGTAAAAGTTAAGAGTATCTTATTAATATATCATAAAAGTAGAAAAAATCAAGAAAAAAAACTCCGCCATCATAAATCAGGCGGAGTTTTCCGGAAAATTCAGATTTTTCTGCCAATTATTCGATCGTCAGACTGATATCTTTGAATGTATTTTCTGCATTGGCATTGTTCCAGTCGATGAGCAGAAGAAGCTGGGCTTTCTTTGCATTGATGGGCCACTGCTTGCCGTTGAAGCTGGAAAGATTCTTGGCAAACCCTTGAACCGTTCCGGTGAAGGTTGATTCTTTTCCGGCAGGAACTGTTCTGATGATGCTGTAGAAATAACCGCCATCGGCATGCTGACGGACATTTGTTCCGGCTGCGATATCAGCTTTCAGAGGTTCTTTCAGAGTCAAAGCCCAGACATCGCCCTGCTTTGCTTTAGAGGCAATGGGGTTTCTGACGATCTGTGTATTCGGAACATCAGAGTTATCCTGTTTTGCATTCAAAGCAATATGGAATGTGGAATGGGAAACCCATCTGCTTCCGTCTTTGACATAGATGACTTTGTCACCTTTTTTGGCAGCACGGACAACCTGGGTAAAGGTCTGCTGCTGTCCCTGCCAGTTGATTGCAGGATAAGCACGGCCTTTGGCATCAACGACCTGGAATCCAACATAAAGAGCTGCCCCCTTGGCTTTATCGCCGTCAACTTTTACAGTCACGGTGTATTTTTTTGCCGGATCAATGGTGAATTTTTCCTTGGCAATGAGGAATGTTTTTCCCTGTGTTTTGATTTGACCGTTTGCTTCAGTGACATTTCTGCGCATGGGATTGAGGAACATTCCCGGCTTGGTGTACTTTACAGTTTCAGCGGAAACGACTGCAGCACCGGCAAGAGCGGCTGCACAGACAGCAAGCTTAGTAAAAGAATTCATTTTTTCTTCTCCTGTTTATTTTGAGTTACATCAAATATAATCGTCCGAATCTTCTTTTTCAAGTAAAAAATATTGAATATTTTATTTTTTTAAGTATTTATCCTGTTTTTTTTGAAAAAAATCACCTTTCGTTCCGCAGAAACGCTTGAAAATATAAAAAAACAAGTTATGTTCCCATTGAATATCGTTAATAGAAAGGAATGACGAATGGGACAGTTTGAATTTGGTTTTGCAAAAGAAGACATCACTCCGGGTTACGGAGTTGACCTTCTCGGTTATTTCAATGAACGGCTGAACAAAGGTTTTCTGGACAGATTGTCGTTGAAAGCAGCGGTGTTCCGGACAGGGAAAGACTATGCCGGGATCGTTTCCTATGATCTGGGATTCATTACCCGGCCTCTGATTGATGCGTTTGATGATCTTCTTGCAGCCTCCGGTTCGCCTCTTGCCGGAAAAGTTCTCTACTGCTGTACACATACCCATACCGGACCTTATACTGACAGCTGTTTCGGTCACAGCGGAAATGATGAATTCAGAGAAGAACTGAAAGTCAAAACGCTCATGGCACTGAACAAGGCACTTAAATCTCTTGCACCGGCAGAACTTTACACGACAGAAACCGAGTGTTCCACCCTTGCATTCAACCGCCGCTATATCATGAATAACGGAAAAACCCTTACCAACCCCGGAAAACTCAATCCGGAGATCGCACATCCGGAAGGCGGGATCGATTCTCTTATCCCGATCATCCAGATCCGTCAGCATGACCGCCCGGTGATGATGATCGTCAATCTCTCCAATCACACTGATACCACAGGCGGCGATTATGTCTCGGCAGACTGGCCCGGTGCAATGGAAAAGGAGATCCAGAGAGTTTTTGACTACGAAATCCCGGTCATGTCAATCGTCGGACCGCAGGGAAACATCAACCATTTTGATGTAACGACTGCAGCGGATCAGACCAGTCCGGATGAAGCGAAACGGATCGGCAGAGGCTATGCAAGCATTGTGCTTTCCGCGCTGTTCAAACTGAAAAAACAGGAAAACCTGAGTATCAAAACAGCCACCCGGGAATTTGAAGCTCCCTACATTCAGCTCTCTGATGAAGAATATGAAGAAGCAAAGAAAACTTACGAAGAAAACAAAGATGCTGTCATGGAAGCCGGCAGGGATTTTACCAGTGAAGATATTGCCCGCGGGGTTCCTGCTGTGAAAAAATTCTTTGCAGAACGCGCCATGGGCTGCCGGGATAATCCCATTATGGAAAAACGGATCGAAAAGCAGATCATGATCGCATTCAACGATGAATTGGCGATCGTCTCATTCCCGGCAGAACCGTTTGTGGAAATCGGAGACGCAGTCCGGGAAGGTTCCAAGTATCCCATGACTCTCCTTGCTGCACTCGGAATGGGCGAAGTCGGCTATGTCGGTCTGCCGCAGCACTACGGCAATGGCGGATATGAAACGGCTCCCTCCAGAGGTCTTGCCGACCGTCACGTTGGCGAAGCAATGATCGAGGGTGCTTTGGAGCTGCTCAAGTAATTTGTTCGTCTTTTTAGCAGAGTATCTCCGGTGTAGGAGATACTCTTTTTTTTTGGAAAGAAATCAGTCGGCAAGGTCGACTTTCCATTTACCATCAACTTTTTTCAGCTGGATAGGATTCTTCTCATCAATATAGACTTTGGCGGTGTCTCCATTAATTTCTTCACGCGCCGGTTCGATTTTTTCCAGGATCTCCCCCATTTTATCCGGAGTATCATAGCTTTTATCCTTTATACCGGCTATGAGCAGTTTATTATAAAGATGAACATTGCTTGTAGAAAGCTTATCAGCAGTATCCAGATTTCCTTCTGCAACTGCAGTCGCCCAGTTTATCACTGTTTCTTTCGGAGTTTTCTCTGAACAGCCATTGAAGATCATCATGCATGAAAAAGCAAGTATTATTATGATAAATCTTTTCATCTGACACGCCCTCAATATATTTTTTCGTTAAAAGTCCGCATAGTAATTGTAATATATCATGAAAGAAGAAAATGTCAAGAAATATTCAAAACATCTTTTTACACACAATTTTAGAGAAAAGCGGCGTCTCTGCGGAATAAAAGGACTTGACAAAATTCAAATAATGTTGTATAATATGGTTTTAAACAATGAAAAGTTTTTTTCCTGTAATATTGTTTGATTTTGCCATGATGAACTATTATATTACGTCAGGAAAATACAATTTTACAGATGAGATACCTGGAGTTTTTATGAAATTAAGAGACTGTTTCTGGATATGGGGACATCATGCAGGCTGCCATCATACGGGGGAAGCTGCAGCCTATAAAATCCCCGGAGAAAACCGGATGGGACCGTGGGAAGGTGCGGAATATCTGGGAATCCCGAACTGCTGCCGCGTGGTCTTCAATGGAATTCCGGAACCGCCCTTTGATGCTGAATCAGAGAAACTCAAACAGTTCAAAAAAGTCATCTGGTCCGTTCTGGGCGATGCCTCATCTAAACGGAATGATGAGTCCGGAGATGATCTGGCGGAAGTTCTGCGACAAGCTGAAAAATATCCCAATGTTGTGGGCGGTGTGCTGGATGATCTTTTCCGTCCGGCAACAAAGGATGCCCGTTTGACACCGGATGACCTGCACAGAATTGCCGACAGGCTTCATAATGCCCCGCAGAAGTTATCTCTGTGGCTGGTCTATTATGCCGCGTTGTTTGATATAGATTATACCCCGTGGCTGAAAGCTGTTGACGGGATCACATTCTGGTCATGGAACAGCGAACAGCTTGCACAGGCAGAACAAAATCTGAACCGTATCATCAGCATGACACCCGGAAAAGAACATTATGCCGGATGTTATCTTTATAACTATGGTGACACCTGCCCTCTCACACTGGAAGAGATGAAATTCCAGATGGATCTGTACTACCGTTTTCTCCGGGAGGGAAAAATCAAAGGGGTGATCGTCTGCTCCAATACGATCGCAGATACCGGCCTGGAAGCCCCGGAATATCTGCGTCAGTGGATGATCGGACATGGCGACGAAGAATTAAACTTAAAATAATCGAAAGGAACCCAAAATGAAAAAAGCAAGCAAAAGTATGAAACGATGTTTCACTCTGATTGAGCTTCTCGTTGTAATTGCGATCATCGCGATCCTTGCCGGGATGCTGCTCCCCGCATTGAACACAGCCAGAGAAAAAGGAAGATCCGCAAACTGCATCGGAAACCTGAAACAAAATGCTCAGGCTGCCATCCTTTATGCCGGGGATAATAACGACTATATCACACCCGGTAATACATACAAATTAAACAAGGATCCTTATGATCCCACGTTTGTTTATGATGGAGCTGACAACGTGTATAAAGACCAATTCAGCGCAACCGCAGGAAAGTATGTAAACTTCGGTTTGAATATTGAAGGGAAATACCTTGGCGGCAATGGAACGTTCTGCTGTTCCACCACGAAACCAAAATACAATCATTCAACGCTGAAAAATCTCTATTGGGAAGGTGCAATGACTTACAGTTATCTTGGAGGTCTGACATGGCAGGCTTATGGAGCAAAAACCCGTATGCGTGCAAAAGATAACCCCGGAGCAGTAATTATGCGCTGTATCATTGTCGGTGGTACAAAGGAACAGAATCTGGACATTCATACTCGCGGCAAAGCAAACTGCGCTTATCTTGACGGTCATGCGGAAGCAAAAGCTCCAGCGATGAATAACTATAATGGCGGAAATTACCCCCGTGCTTTTGACAACATCAAGTATTAAAAACAGGATATCTTTTACATGAAAAAAACAGTTCTTTCATTTCTGCTGGCAGCAGGATTCTGTCTTACATCCAACGCCGCTGAAAAAGTTCTCTTCCAAAGTCAGTTCGGTTCCGCTGAACCGCTGAAAGGATGGATGGATGTCAATAAAAAGACTCCGGACAGCGCAAAATATAAAATCATCACCAAAGACGGTGTCAAATGTCTGGAAACACCCCCGATCTATTTCGGAATCGCTCACAGACTTTCCAAGCCGGTGCTTATCAATGACAACCTGAAAAAAGTCACCCTGAAAGCCACTTTCATGAAACCGGAAGCACAGAAAGGACGGCTTGTCACCATCGCACTCAGCTCCCGTAATGACGTCGCTCTGGATGCCGGACAGGCATTCTGGAAACTCCGTGACAGCGGCTTCATGGCTGTCGGGTACACTTATCCCATCCCCGCTGCAAACTATATGATCTATCAGGTAGAAGGAAAACAGATCAAATCTGTAAAAGCGACAGCCCCCCACAATCTTCTGCCCGCCTGGAACAAATGGGTCACATGGACACTTGTCTATGACAATACAAAGAAGACCATTGAGTTCTTCAATGACGACAAGGCAGAAAAGCCGTTCCACACATTTTACAACGTACAGATCGGCGGAATCGAACTCCGCACCGTCTGGATCTGCTGCTGGGGAACGATTTATAAAGATATCAAAGTCACCTGTGAAACCAAGTAAGTCAGGAGTAAAATATGTTCAAAAAAGTTTTATTGGCAGTTCTCTGCCTTATCTCTGCAGGAATCGTTTCTGCAGTTGAACTGGTGAAAGACGGGAAACCGGCAGCCAGTATCGTTCTTGCAGAAAAACCGACCCGTACCGCCCAGTTTGCCGCAATGGAACTGCAGTATCACATTCAGCTTCTGACCGGAGCAAAACTGGAAATCCTGAAAGGAAAGCTTCCCGCAAAAGGAGCGAAGATCTTTGTCGGAGCATCCTCTTTCACCAAAGGCTTGAAGCCCTTTGAATTTCAGGAATATCAGGTCAGTGTCAAAGGGGACTCTGTGATCCTTGCCGGTTGTGATGATCCTGACTACGGGATCGTTAACTATAAAAAGTTTTCCACCTTCCCCGGATTCTGGAAGAAGATCGGAACAACTTATGCTGTTTATGATTTTCTGGAACTCGTCGGCATCCGCTGGTATCTTCCCACCGAACTTGGGATTGCATTCACGCCCACGAAGAATTTGAACGTTGCCGATATGATGCGCCGCAGAAAGCCCACCATGGAAATGCGTAATATGTTCGTGCTTCAGATCCCCGCAAACCTTTGCGCAGACACCATCAACACACCGGAATCCAAGCCCAGCCTCAATGCAAGAGATAACCGTCTCTGGTACTACCGCCGCAGACATGGCGGGAATGAAGTCATCATCAATCACTCCATGTACACCTTCTACAACCGTTATCTGAAAACCAAGCCGGAGTGGTTCGCCAAAGGTTATGGAAAAGCCCTGCCCTCTCAGCTCTGCTACACACATCCCGAAGTGATCCGTCAGGTCACACAGGATGCCAGAGATTATTTCGACGGCAAGCTGAAATCTGCAGCACAGGTCATCAGCAACGTTCCGCCGACTTATAAATCCGATGTTTTCCCCGTTTTCCCCATGGACAACCGTTCTTTCTGCAAGTGTCCGAACTGTATCAAAGACACCGCAAAGCATGGTGTTCAGCGCGGAAAAGGTCAGTTCTCCAATGACTATTCTTCCGAATATCTCTTCAAGTTTGTGAACGCCATTGCAAAGAATTTGAAGAAGTCCCATCCGGACAAACTGATCGGAGCAGGATCTTATGCCGGGTTTGCCTACCCGCCGAAAAACTTCAGACTGGAAGATAACATCATGCTGATGATGTGCCTGCACACCCGCATGATTTTTAATCAGGCAGTCCAGAAAAATGATGATGAGATCCTTGCAGCATGGGCAAAAGAATATCCGAAGATGAAGAAATACGTCTGGATGTACTGGTGTTTCCCCACGCTGGAAGGCAGACAGCAGCAGTTCCGTATTTTCCCCGGATTCTTCGGTGAACATGTCGGACCGATCTTCCGGAAATACCGGAAAGCAGGGATCACGGGAATGTTCTACGAACCCTCTTACACCTCCTGGTCACAGCACAGTGTTCTGTTCGATCAGGTGGAAAGTGCGATCAACTGGTCTCTTGCATGGGATGAAAGCAGAGACGAAAAAGTTCTTTTTGACGAATTTTTCCGTTTGTACTACGGTCCGGCAGAAAAGCCCATGAAAGAGTGGTACCGTCTTGCACAGTCCATTTTCTGCAAGCCAGCCAACTACAGACATCAGACAGATGCCATTGCATGGAAGCAGCTCGGAACAAAAGAAAATATGGCAAAGCTCGGCAAGCTGATGGCGGAAGCAAAGAGACTTGCAACGGCACAACCGTTCAAAGCCCGTGTTGAGCTGTTTGAAAAAGGGGTCTGGCAGTACATGTTGAAAGGCAAGAAACGCGGAGACGAAATGGAAGCATTGAAAGCGCCCTCCATGCAGCAGTGTCCAGTTCCCTGCCTCAAGGTTTCCGTTCCGGGCGACCCTCTCAAAGTCAACTGGAACAAAGCTGCAAAACTGATGTTCTACGGCGGACTCCGTGCAGAACCCCTGAAACGGAAACTGGATGTCCGGGTCGCACATGACGGAACCTGGCTCTATGTCCGGGCAACTGAAAACGGTGTTGATACAAAAGCACTGAAAACAAAGAATCTTGTCTGGCTGAACGATGAATGGGAATTCTTCTTTGCCAAACAGCGTTCCAAGCCTTACAGACAGCTTGGTATTGATGCCGGCGGCAAGTTTGCCGGAGTCAATCAGGAAGGAACTGTAACAGATAACTGGGAGTTCCCGGGCAAAGTCCGTGTCACCTCCGGAAAGAACTGGTGGAGTGCATTCTTTGCGGTCAAACTCTCCGATGTTGTGGAAGGCGGCATCAAACCGGGACAGATGCTTTATGGAAACATCATCCGTTCCAACAATGGAGCTTTGGGTGTCTGGATCCCGACCTTCTCCGGTTATCATGCAGCGGACCGGTTCGGAGAACTCTATCTCGAACCTGCAAAATAAGCGTGAACGGCTTTTCAAGGGACCTCTGAACGGGGTCCCTTTTTTATTTCTAGCTCTGTTCCCAATAAAGGTTGTTACTTGAGGAGGGGAAAAAGCCCTTTTCAG
>SUVT01000155.1 GCA_015061845.1 Lentisphaerota bacterium | reverse complement strand
TCCGCCATAATAAATCTCCTGAAAAGTTTTGTTCACAAAGATATTATACCACTCTTTCGGAACAATGTCAAGCAGAGATACGGAATAATTCCGTAAAAATGCGGAACAATGTCAATTTGTTTTGATATTATTCCGAATATTATCCCGAAACAGGGAATTTTATGCTGAAAATTGCCGGATGATTTGGGAGTAAAAATCAAATGCCCACCCTTAAAACGGATGGGGCTAAAATTTTGTGTCCTCTTACTCGGGTTGAGGAACGGATTTTACCTCCCCAGAACAAATTCTCTGCTTGCAAAAGTGCTGACGATTGCAAGCAGTTTTTTTGTGCCTTTTGTGGCTGTTTCGCAAGGATTTACAGAAATCTCTGCCGCAAACAGAGAATCTCTAAATTGGACTTCCGGCAGTGTGATTTGTGTGGTTTTGGTCGGACTCATAAATTCCTCTGTATTCCTTAACTTCAATGTAATATAACACAAAAAATTAAAAAATAAATAGGAGAAAATAACATGGAACTGATGATGTGGAATGGAATGTTTGCAAGCTGTGATTGGCTGCGTAACACGTTTTCTGTGAAGTTCAAATCATCCTAAATTAAAATTGCTTTCAATTCCGTTCTGTTAACAAAGAAAACATTTCAAGCAGTTGATTTAAACTCAACCGTGATTTGAAAAATTCTGAAAAAAATGATATCTTATAACCGTATCAAAATGATACAACCGTTTGAAGTAAATTTAAATATCTCTGTCCGGAATATCTCCTGACAGATAAAACAGGGACTTGCCATGTATCAGGCGAAAATTCCGGCAGTGACTGCGGAAATCGAACGGAGAATCCGCCGGGGTATCTACGACACAAAATTGCCTCCGGTTGTTTCTTTGCAACAGGAATTTTCGGTTGCAAGGCAAACAATTACAGATTCTGTAAAACTGCTCGCTCAGCGCGGAATCGTAAAAACAGAAAACAAGAGAAACGGCGTCAAAATCTGCCGCGAAAATCTCTGCGGCGGTACGATCCTTATCATTTCACGCAGCGACTGCCGTTCACTGCTGACCAACCTTTCAAGAGAAATCAAAGCTGACGGATTAACTCCGCGCAATATAACTCTTTCAAAATCAAGAATGTTCCGTTCTGAGATCCCGGATGATCTCCGGGGTGTTCTCTTTGTCAACAGTGCCTTGACAGTGGAATGGGCGGAGTTTCTTATTCAGAAAAAAATCCCCCTCGTTTCCTGCAATCAGCTCTTCTCTTCCCCCAAAGTGGATATGTTTGACTTTGATCTGGAATACGATATCAATTTTCTGGTACAACACCTGATTGCGCACGGATACCGCCGCATAGCACTGTTTTATTCCGGTTTTCTGGAAGGCTTCAATGATTATTTCTGGCGCATTTTCCGGAAAATCAAACGCCGCTACGCTCTGCCGTGTGAATCCTATGACAATATTCCTGTTCAATGGAATGAAACGCCGCGCAACAAGCTGATATACACCTTTTCTCAAATGCAGCAGAAAAAACAGTATCCTGAAGCGATGATCTCTTTTTTTGATGTCCGGGATTTTCTTCAGGATGCCATTGAAAAAAGCGGCATCCAACTGCCCGGAAATTTCCAGTTTGTCATCCTCAGAGCCCATTCTCTGCCGGTGACTGAACCTGTTCAGGGTATTTCAACTTTTTATATGAAATCACCGATGTTCCCTTTGTGGAACGCAGGATACAGCCGATTGAGAGAACTGATGTTTTCTCCGCAGAATCAAGCCCCCTGCCTGCAGCTCTTGCGCAGAGAGTTATGTCTGGATAAAGAAGTTCCCGTTATACAGAACTTTATCCTACCTTGAACACTTTTTTACATCTGTTTTCCCTTGAAAAAAAAGCTGTTGTCTGTTATATTTTTCTCAAAATGATAAAACATATATAAAATATAACAGGGGGTATCATGGAAGACCAAATCAAACAGGCGGTAGAAAAACAGCTCCGGAGCTTGAACCGGGAATATTTTTCTCAAAAAAATCTGGATCCGTGGACCAGAGAGTGTAAAGACATTTATTCCCCCGGACACAAAGACGCCTTTATCGGCAACGGACTGATCGGTCTCAGGGTTCCGCCTGAGGGAGAGCCGTCGGTATATCCTGCCTTTCAGGCAGTCAAAATGGCTCCGGGCGGTACTCAGATGTACGGTCTGTGGGATGATAACGGCATGATTCCCGCTTTTAACTTTCTTGCGCTTAAACTTACTCACGGAAGAATGGTTTTCCGCCGGGACAGCGGCGCCATTTTGAATTACTCCCAGAAACTTGACTGGAAAACTGCAACAGTCACCACTGAGTGCGACTGGCACCACTGGGGATGTGTCTTTCACGTTGAAACAAAAATCTGGCTTTCACGCGCAAGAAAAAATATCGGCTGCGTGGAAATGACTGTCACCAGCAACCGCGATACCGGTTTCGGTGTACTGGATATCATCAACGGCGATTTCATTCCCGATCACTCCCCGATGGAATATAAACTGGGTCCCTCTTACGTTCTCCCCAAAGTTGTTTCTTCTTATTTCGGCGGACATCGTGTGGCAGCGGCAACAGCTCTCACCATTGATGGTGAAGCTTCTCCGGGAGATATCAAACAAACTCCCGGCGGTTATGAACGTCAGTGTACCATTATGATCAAAAAAGATACGCCGTGCAAAATTATCAAATACGGAGCAATGGTCTCCGATGAAGCGGCGGATGATCCTGTCAATGCTACTGCGACGATGGTAAGCTATGCTATTGAAAACCACGAAAAAATGCGCGCTGAACATGAAAAAGCATGGGAAAAATTGTGGGAGCACCGGATCGAGACCGATCATCCGGGCGTTCAGATGCTGGTTAATAACGGTTTGTATCAACTTTACTGCAATCTGGATGAAAACGGCAAAGGCGGCGTTCCCGGTCCGTGCGGACTCTCGGGGAACGCCTGGGCAAATCATATTTTCTGGGATGCGGAAACATGGAGTTTTCCGCCTGCGGCACTGCTGAATCCCGGCATGGCAGCCAATTACACGAAATACCGCTTTGACACCCTGCCCGGCGCAAGGCGGAATGCCGCCGCTCTGGGACTGCCCGGTGCCCTCTTCCCCTGGGAAGGCGGCAAAAGCGGCGATGAACTTGTCCCCGGGCTGATTTACTCAAAACAACACCACATCAACGCCGATGTCGTTCTGGCGATCTGGAAATATTATCTTGTCACAGGAGATGAAAATTTCCTGAAAGAACAGGCGGCTGAACTGATTTTTGACTGTGCTGATTTCTGGGCGGCTAGAGCTGTTTACAATGCAGAAAAAGACCGTTATGAAATCCTTCAGGTCTGCTGTCCCGATGAAGGCGCAAGAATTCAGGATAACAATGCATTCACCAATTACGGTGCAAAATTCACGCTCCAACTGGCTGAAAAAATCGCGCTGAAACTGAATATCCCGGTCAAGGAGGAATGGAAAAAAGTTGCAGAAAAACTCTGGATTCCCATTGATGAAGAAAAACAAATCATCATTGAATACGAAGGATACAACGGTCAGGAGGTCAAACAGGGAGATACGATTCTTCTGATTTATCCGATGGAAATGCCGATGTCCAAAGAGATGGCAAAAAACACCTGTGCGTACTACCGGGATAAATATCCGGCACAGAAAATCATGATGAGTTCCTCCATCCACGGTATTGTTGATGCTCAGAACGGCGATGCCGAGTCCAGCTGGGAAATGTTCCTTGATCTTCTGCCGCACTTCCGCGGAGATTATCTGCTGGTTTCCGAAGCACCGTACAATGAAACGATTTCACTTCTTACCGGTATCAGCGGTATGCTCCAGCTGGTCATGATGGGATGGGGAGGTATCCGCATCCACGACGACGGCTTGAAAGCAGCGCCCGTCCTGCCCTCTGAAGTCAAAACCCTTAAAATTTACGGTCTCCATTTCAACGGAGAAATTTACAATCTGTCTGCAGATCACAACGGTTATAAATTGGAAAAACAGAACTGACACAAAAAAAGGAGTATATCATGAAAGAAACCAAATTTTTCACTCTGATCGAACTTCTGGTGAATGCTGCTTGTAAAACAGGTGTTTTGTATAACCGCTGCGGCATGCTGTTATCAAAGGGCGGCGCGTTTGTACGGATGAGTACGGATAAGTACGGAATGGTACGGAGTCAGGCGCCGCAGAATA
>SUVT01000046.1 GCA_015061845.1 Lentisphaerota bacterium | reverse complement strand
CCATGTGGCGGCCGCCTTCAAAAGATCATTACCGCATGGCTCGGCGGATCTTTTGAAGGCGGCCGCCACATGGCACGTCTTGAAAAAGCTGAAAAACTCAGCTATGATGATATTGCAGCTCTCCGTTTTGCCGACCCTGAAATCGCTGCTTGCATCGATGCAGAAGCAAAGCGTCAGGATGAAGGAATCGAGCTGATTGCTTCCGAAAACTTCACAAGCACCGCTGTCCGCGCTGCTCAGGGAAGCGTTCTCACCAACAAATATGCTGAAGGATATCCCGGAAAGCGTTACTACGGCGGCTGCGTGAATGTTGACCAGGTCGAACAGATTGCAATCGACCGTGCCTGCAAACTGTTCGGTGCAGAAGCTGCAAACGTTCAGCCTCACGCAGGAAGTCAGGCAAACATGGCAGTCTACTTCGCTCTGCTCAACCCCGGCGACACCGTTCTTGCTATGAGTCTTGACCACGGCGGACACCTGACCCACGGTCACCCCATGAACTTCTCCGGCAAGCTCTACAACATCGTTCCCTACGGTGTTTCTCAGGAAACCGAACAGATCGACTACGATGAAATCGAAGCTATGGCAATGGAATGCAAGCCCCGCATGATCCTCGCAGGAGCAAGTGCATATCCCAGAACAATCGACTTTGCAAGACTCCGTCAGATCGCAGACAAAGCAAATGCCTTCCTTTTTGTTGACATGGCACACATTGCAGGTCTGGTTGCTGCCGGACTTCACCCGAACCCGGTTCCCTACTGTGACGTTGTCACCACAACCACCCACAAGACCCTGCGCGGTCCCCGTGGCGGTTTGATCCTCTGCAAAGAAAAATACATCAAAGCGATCAACAGCAAAGTGTTCCCCGGACTTCAGGGCGGACCTCTCGAACACGTTATCGCAGCAAAGGCTGTCTGCTTCAAAGAAGCTATGAGCGATGAATTCAAAGCATATCAGGAACAGCTGGTCAAGAACGCTAAAGTTCTGGCTGATGAACTGGTCAAGAAAGGTTTCCGTATCGTCTCAGGCGGTACCGACAACCACCTGATGCTGGTTGACCTCCGTCCCAGAGGCTGCACAGGAAAAGAAGTTCAGATCGCTTGCGACAAGGCTGGAATCACCTTAAACAAGAATATGATCCCCTTCGATCCCGAAAAGCCCTTCGTCACAAGCGGAGTCCGCGTTGGTACTCCCGCAGTCACGACCCGCGGCATGAAAGAAGCTGAAATGGTCAGAATCGCTGATTTCATCAACCGTGCAGTTGAAAACAAAGATGACGATGCAGCTCTCGCAGCCATCGCTAAAGAAGTGGCGGAATTCACAAAAGCATTCCCCATGCCCCAGTTCTAATAGAAAGATCAGGTGAATCATGATTGATATTAAGTATATCCGCGAAAATCCGCAGTTCATCAAGGACAACTGCAAACGCAGAGGTTCCGATGCGGACATCGATGCAATCGTTCAGATCGACGCAGAACGCCGCACGGTTCAGACCCGTGCGGAACAGCTCCGCGCTGAACGCAACCGTTTGAGCAAAGAATGCGGTAAGAACCCCGAAGCACGCGAACAGGTCAAGGCAATGAAAGAAGAGCTTACCGCTCTGGAACAGAAAGAAGCAGAACTGGGCGCACAGCTCGATGAAAAGCTCTCCTGGCTCCCCAACATCCTCGACCCCGAAGTGCCCGATGGAGATGATGATCAGGCTAACAAAGAAATCCGTGTCGTCGGCAAGATCCCCGAATTCGGTTTCAAGGTGAAAGACCACGTTGAACTGGGTGAATCTCTTGATATTCTCGACATCAAGCGCGGTGCGAAAGTCGCTCAGTCCGGTTTCTACTACTGGAAAGGAAAAGGAGCGATCCTTTGCGATGCAATGTACACCTGGATCAAAGCTGAACTGATGAAGCGCGGTTTCACTCCGTTCATCACCCCCAGCGCAGCCAAAGAACGCACCCTGTTCGGTACAGGTTATCTCCCCTTCTTTGCAGACCAGACCTACAAGATCGAACGCGATGATCTCGCTCTGATCGGTACTTCTGAACAGACACTTGTCGGCTATCATACCGATGAAGTTCTGGAAGCGGAAACTCTGCCCCTCTGCTATACGGCTCACTCCCCCTGTTTCCGTACAGAATCCGGAAGCTATGGAAAAGCAAGCCGCGGTATCTTCCGTGTTCATGAGTTCCACAAAGTCGAACAGATCATTTTCTGTATGCCGGAAGACTCCGTCAAGCAGCATCTGTTTGCTCTGGAAAACGAAGAACTGATCCTGCAGAAACTCGGGATTCCCTACCACGTCGTTGACGTCTGTGTCGGTGATATGGGAGCTCCCGGATACCGCAAGTATGACATCGAAGGCTGGTTCCCCAGCTTCAACGGCTACCGCGAACTGACCTCCAACACAAACCTGACAGAATTCCAGTCCCGCCGTCTGAACATCCGTTACAAGACCAAAGACGGACAGAAAGGTTATGTTCACACCATCAGTGCAACCGCTGCGACTGACCGCTGCGTGATCTGTCTGCTGGAAAACTATCAGCAGGAAGACGGTTCCGTTGTCATCCCCGAAGTTCTGCGTCCCTACACCGGCTTCGACAAGATCGAAGCAAAAAAGTAATGAGGTTCTCACATGGGAAAAACATTAGCACAGAAAATTTTTGATGCACACCTGATCGATACTCCGGCAGAGGGCGTTTCCGTCCTCTCCCTCGACAGAGTGTTCTGCCATGAAATCACCACCCCCATTGCAATCAACGACCTGGTTGCACGGGGCAAAGACCGAGTCTTCGATCCCACAAAGATCAAGGCTGTGATCGACCACGTCACCCCGTCCAAGGACTCCAAGACGGCGGAACAGGCAAAGACGCTCCGTGACTGGGCAAGACGGAATGATATCAAGGATTTCTTTGACATCGGCGAAAACGGTGTCTGCCATGCAATCTTCCCGGAAAAGGGATTTGTCCGCCCCGGTTTTACCGTCATTATGGGCGACTCCCACACCTGTACCCACGGTGCTTTCGGTGCATTTGCCGCAGGTGTCGGAACAACTGACCTGGAAGTCGGTATCCTCAAGGGTGTCTGCACCATGCGCGCCCCCGAAACCATCAAGGTCAATGTCACCGGAACACTTCCGGAAGGCGTTTATGCAAAGGACGTGATCCTTTCCATCATCAAGATGCTGACCGTGAACGGTGCAACTGACAAGGTCATCGAATTTGCCGGACCTGTGATCGACGGATTCACAATGGAATCCCGTATGACACTCTGCAACATGGCGATCGAAGCAGGCGGAACCTGCGGTTGCTGCTATCCCGACATGGTGACAGTTGACTATCTCTGGAGTTTCATTTCCAAAGAGTTCAGCAGCAGAGAAGAAGCTCTGAAAGAATACTCCAAGTGGCGTCCGGATGATGATGCGGAATACTTCAAGGTCATCGACTTTGACGTGACGACTCTGGAACCTGTTATGACCGTCAACTACAAGCCCGACCAGGTTCGCACCATCCGTGAAATGGAAGGCACAAAAGTCGATCAGGTCTACATCGGCTCCTGCACGAACGGACGTCTGGAAGACCTTCGTATTGCTGCATCCGTGCTGAAAGGCAAACGGATCGCTCCCAATGTCCGCGCTATCGTTTCCCCCGCGACCCCGCTGGTGTTCCGTCAGGCTCTGGCAGAAGGGATCATCCAGATTTTCATGGATGCCGGATTCTGCGTGACCAACCCGACTTGCGGTGCATGTCTCGGTATGAGCAACGGTGTTCTTGCAAACGGCGAAGTCTGTGCAAGCACCACGAACCGCAACTTCAACGGTCGTATGGGAAAAGGCGGTATGGTTCACCTGATGAGCCCTGCTTCTGCAGCTGCCACCGCTATTGCCGGATGCATCAAAAACTCTCCTCTTTATAAAGGATAAGGGTGAAAATATGAAAAATTTCAGTGGTAAAATCCTGTTTCTGGATCGTTCTGACATCAATACGGATGAAATCATTCCGGCGAAATATCTGACAGAATTGACAAAGGAAGCCCTCAAGCCCTACTGTCTGGAAGACTTGAACCTTCCGCCGTTCAATCCCAAGACAGATGTCGCGGGCAAGAGTGTGATCATCACCCGTGCAAACTTCGGCTGCGGTTCCTCCCGTGAACATGCTCCCTGGGTTCTGGAATGCAATGGTATCAACCTTGTGATCGCAGAAAACTTTGCCCGTATCTTCCGTCAGAATATGTTCAACTGCGGTTTGATGGCAATTCAGCTTTCTCCCGAAGCGATCGATGATATTTTCAAGACTTTTGCAGGCGGCGAAGCGGAATGTTCCACCGACCTTGACAAACTTGTCTTCACGATCTCCGGAAGCGGAGTGACCAAAGAATACAAATTTGAAGTCGGCAAATTCGACTTTGAGCTGGTGAAAGCCGGTGGCTGGGTCGACTACGCTGACAAGAAGTATTGAGATATGTCAGACGATTGGATCGACATACAAAAAGATGACGCACATGTCTCCCGGGAACGTGCAAAAGCCCGGGAGCTGCGTAATTCGTCCTGGTGGAAGCAGCAGCTCTCCACCGGGATTTGTTATTATTGCAAGAAAAAATTCAAGCCGGAAGAGTTGACCATGGATCACATTGTTCCGGTTGTCCGCGGCGGGAAATCGACCAGAGGCAATGTTGTTCCCTGCTGCAAGGAATGCAATTCCGACAAAAAATATTTAACGCCCGCAGAAATGATCATGAAAGAACTGGGGCTGTAAAATTATCAAAGGAGCTTGATCAGATGGGATCACAAGTCGAGATTCGCGGTATTTCCAAATCCTATGTCAAAGGAAAAAAAGTTCTTGAACCAATCGATCTCACGGTGAAACCCGGCGAGATCTTCTTTCTGCTGGGGTCTTCCGGCTGCGGAAAATCGACCCTGCTCAGAACCATTGCAGGACTTCTGACTCCTGACAGTGGAAAAATCTTTTTTGACGGCAAAGATATCACCGATCTTGCTCCGGAAAAACGCCGAGCCGCAATGGTGTTCCAGAACTATGCACTCTGGCCCATCATGAATGTTCAGGAAAACGTGGAGTTCGGCTTGAAAGCCATGGGCGGATTAAGTTCTCAGGAAGTCAAAAAACGGGCATTGGAAGCGCTTGATCACGTCAGATTGGCAGATTATGCTGACCGCAAGATCCAGTCTCTATCCGGTGGACAGCAGCAGCGTGTGGCACTTGCCCGGGCTCTGGCTGTTGATCCGGCAGTTCTTCTTCTGGATGAACCGCTCTCCAATCTTGATGCACGGCTTCGCGATGAGATGCGGCTGGAAATCAGACGGATCTGCAAGGAACGCTCTCTTACTTCGATTTATGTGACCCATGACCGCAGAGAAGCCTTGAGTATGGCAGACAGAATTGCGGTTCTCAACAATGGAATACTTCATCAGACAGGCACACCCCGGGAACTTTACTGCACCCCGACCGACAGATTTGTAGCTTGTTTTCTGGGCGATGCAAACATTCTTCCCGGTAAAGTTGTTGATGGCAAAAAGATTGAGACAGCTCTCGGGGTTCTGCCATTCCGGAGCGAAAAAGAGATCCCTGCCGGAACAGAAGCGGAAGTCATGATCCGACCTCCGGCATTCAGCTTCAACAGAACCAGCGGAGCAGATGCTTCGGTCAAAGCAATTTTGAAAGAAGGAACCTATCTGGGAGAACGTACCGAATGGCTTTTGGATTCAGCCTGCGGAAATCTGATCGTCAGCGAAACCTTCCCTCCCATCCGGGAATTCAATCAGGAGTGCGAACTTTTTGTTGCTCCTGAAAATATTGTTCTTCTTCCGGGGAGCTGCAAATGAAAATCAAAATTCTTCTCATTCTGATCATTTTTGCAGTGATCCTGCTTCCTCCCATTTTATTGCGGGACAAGGGTGCAGCACCGGTGATTCCGCCTCCGGGAGTACAGCGGCTTGTTATTATCACACCGCACTCGGATTCCATTAAAACGGAAACCGGAAATGCGTTCCGGAAATATTACAAAGAAAAATATGGAGAGGATATTGTTCTGGACTTCCGGGCTCCCGGCGGGACATCTGACATCATCCGTTTTATCGCTGACAGATATAAAATTGAGTTCAGAGAAGTCTGTGAAAAGAATGGGATCCCGTGGACACCTGAAGTCGCTGCCGGTTTTGCAGATCCGGCAACTGATAAAAACCCGAATGTGGATCCAAACGTCAAAAAAGCAAGAGAACTCTTTCTGAACTCTGACGTGGGGATCGGGATCGACTTGATGTACGGCGGCGGAGTCTTCGACTTGTCACGTCAGGCAAAACGGGGTTTTGCAGTTGATGCCCAGATTGATCCGTCCTACATTTCAGCGGATAAGATGCCTTCCCACTTCGGCGGGGAAACAATTTATGACCCGGCTGGAAGATTTTATGGTCTTTGTCTTTCCACGTTCGGAATTTGCGTAAATACCGATCGTATCGCAGAAATGGACAACAAGAAAAATCCGGTTCGCTGGGCTGACCTCGGAGATCCCAGATTTTTCAACAAACTGGCAATTGCCGACCCGTCAAAATCCGGATCTGCCAACAAATGTTTTGAAGTTGTTGTTCAGCAGTGCATGGCAGAAGCAGAAAAAACAAAAGGAAAGACCTGGCAGGATGGGTGGAGTGATGGTTTGAATCTGATCAAGCGGATCGTTGCAAATGCTGCGATCATCACCGACTCTGCCGGAAAAGTCACCCGTGATGTCGCATCCGGAAACGCTGCGGCGGGGATGGCGATCGATACTTACGGCTTGACGGAACAGGAATGGAACGTCCGTCAGTTCGGCTCACCGCATTTTCTTTATATCACCCCGAAAGGTGGAACTGCAGTTTCCCCAGACCCGGTACAGATGCTGCGCGGCGCACCCAATAAGAAAGCTGCCCGGGCATTTATCGAATTCATGCTTTCAGAAGGTCAGAAGACGCTCTGTTTCAAAGCCGGAACGCCGGGCGGACCCAAGGAGTATGCTTTGCGCAGACCTCCGGTGCTGAAAGAACTTTACAAACCGGAATACAAAAAATTCCGCTCTGATCCGGAATACAATCCTTATGACTCCGGGGCTGACTTTGTCTACCGTCCGGAACGCACAGGGAAATATTATGATCTGCTCCGCAACCTGATCCGTGTTCTTATGCTGGATTGTCAGGAAGAACTTCAGGAAGCATGGGCTGCGATCATCAAAGCTGGCGGTCCGGATAAAGTTCCGGAGGCAATGAAAGAGTTCAATGCACTTCCGTTTACTTACGCAGAAGCCGGAGCTGCCGCAAAAGGCTTGAATGCAAAAAATGCCCGTGACGTAGTCCGCATGAAACGGGAATGGCGTGATGAAATGCGGAGACATTACAAGAACGCGGCGCGGCTCGCCGCAGAAGGACGCTGATCTATGCTGAAATTTACGAAATATACTGTTACGCTTATGGCAGCGGCTTTTCTGGCTGTTTTTCTGCTCCTTCCTGTGGGGACGGTCATCTTTGGCGGGATGTCTGATATCCAGCTGGTCAAAGAAGTTTTTGCCAATGCAGTTTACATGCAGGGGCTGCTCAACTCCTTTAAAATTGCAGTTGTCACGACATTCTTTGTGTTTCTGATCGCACTTCCGATGGCGTTGATCTACGATACTTACAACTTCCCCGGAAAAGGCATGGCGCACATTGCGGCAATGATCCCCATGATCCTGCCGCCATTTGTCGGAGCTCTCGGATTCCAGCAAATCCTCGGTTACTACGGAGTGATCAACACGATTCTGGTCAACTGCGGTATGGAACGGGTGAACTTCCTGACCGGTAACGGCAGATTCTGGTCCATCTGTCTGATCGAAGCGTTGCACCTTTATCCGATCCTGTATCTGAATCTGGTCTCCTCGCTGGGGAATATCGACCCGGCAATGCGGGATGCTGCCCGCAACATGGGAGCCGGATTCTTCCGCAGACTGTTCTGCATTACATTGCCGATGATCCGTCCCGGGATCCTGGCTGGCGGAAGTCTTGTCCTGATCTGGAGTTTCACTGAACTTGGGACACCTCTCATGTTCGGCTACAACCGCACGACAGCCGTACAGATTTTCAACGGATTGACGGAATTGAAATCCAATCCGGAACCATTTGCTTTGGTTCTGGTTATGCTTGTAATCTCTACGATCATGTACCTGCTGGCGAAACTGCTTCTCCGCAGTGACAGTGTGAGTTCCTCCAAAGGAACAGCCGGGACATCTGCCGATCAACTGACCGGTGTGAAGAAATATCTTCCGACATTGTTCTTTGCATTGATCACGTTTCTTGCCGCCCTGCCCCACCTTGCGCTGATTTTCACCTCATTCTCTTTGAGATGGCACTCCACGGTTCTGCCGGAGAATTGGACACTCCTGAACTATGAAAATGCGCTGTCACATCCGCTGGTCGTTCCGGGGATCATCAACAGTTTGCAGTATTCGGGACTTGCGATGCTCTTTGCGCTGGTGATCGGAACCTTGATTGCATTCATTACGAAACGCTGGAAAATGCCCGGCGGCTGGATTCTGGATGCCATTGCCATGCTTCCGGTTGCAGTTCCCGGAATCGTTGTTGCCTTCGGTTATCTCGGAATGGCAGTGGAATTCTCCTGGGCAAAAGAGATGTTCAACCCCATGGAAAATCCTGTCTGGCTGCTCTCCATTGCCTATGCTGTCCGTCGTCTGCCTTATGTTTTGCGTTCTGTTTCTGCAGGCTTGGAACAGACCCCGCTGGAATATGAAGAAGCGGCAAGGACCTTTGGTGCGACACCGTTCCAGACAGTCCGGAAAATTGTGTTCCCGATGATCGGAGCGAACCTTCTGGTGGGCGCACTTTTTGCCTTCAGCTTCTCCATGCTTGAAGTTTCCGACTCTCTGATCCTGGCGCAGAAATCACAACACTTCCCCATTACAAGGGCAATCTTTGAACTTTCCCAGATTCTGGCTTCCGGACCATACACAGCGTGTGCGTTCGGGGTCTGGACAATGATTTTCCTGGGAGCCTCCATTGCTGCGGCTGGAATTCTGCTGGGCAAACGGCTGGGGTCGATTTTCAGGCTGTAATCCAAAGGAAAACAGATGGACGAAAATTCCAACAAAGCGATTTATTATCCGATCCGCCAATTCAAGGGATATATTGCCATTGAACGCGGATTGAGTTCAAACACTTCGGAAGCATATCTGAACGACTTGCAGGATTTTGCGGAGTTTCTCTGTGCTTCCGGGATCAATTCCTATGAAGATGTTGAGCGGGAGGATATCGAAGATTACCTCTTCCATTGCAAGGAACGCGGGTTTGAAGCTTCCACAATGGCACGGCGGATCGTCTGTCTGAAAGTATTTTTCGGCTATCTGTTTCAGGATAAAATCATCCCTGTCAACATCATGGAAGTTATGGATGCGCCGAAAATCTGGCGAACACTTCCGGATTCCCTGACGCCACAGGAGATCGAACGGATGCTTGCCATCTATCCGGTCAATACACAGGATCAGCTGAGCATCCGCAACCGTGCTATTCTGGAGATCATGTACGCCTGCGGTCTGCGTGTTTCCGAAGCTGTGAATCTGACAGTTGCTTCGATCAACCGGGATGATTCTGTTATCCGGATCCGGGGAAAAGGTTCCAAGGAACGTCTTGTTCCCATCGGACACCATGCAATGCAGGCTGTGGAACGTTATCTGACAAAAGTCAGACCCCTGCATAAAAAAGATAATGGAACGGTTGCCTTGTTTTTATCCTACCGGGGCAAACCGCTTGACCGGGAACGGATCTGGATGATCGTTCAGGATACTGCCAGACTGGCGGGAATCACCAAAGAGATCCATCCGCATACATTCCGGCATTCGTTTGCGACTCATCTTCTGGAAAACGGAGCAGACTTGAGAATGATTCAGGAAATGCTGGGCCATGCAGATATTTCCACAACCCAAATCTATACTCATGTGGACAGCCGGAAACTGCTTTCCATTCATAAAAAATTCCATCCGCGGGCATAATAATTTCAATAAATTAAAGGACTGTATTATGGATTTGGCAAAAGATCATTTTTCCCAGACAACCTCCCCGACTTTAACAAGAGCTTTTATTTTTGTTGAAACGGAAGATTTTCAGAGGGCTGAAGAGTATTGTGAAAAAGAACTGGATCTGAACCCTACAAATGGGGATGCCTATTTTTGTCTTCTTATGGCAGAACTGCATGTTTCAGATAAAGAAAAATTGAAAGATATCAAAGGTATCGAAACTCAAAAAAATTTCCAGCTGGCAAAAAAATTTGCTTCTGATGCGCTTTTGCAAGAACTTGAAAATATTGAAAAGTATCGGCAGGAAACAGAGAAATTAGAAAAGATTGCCAGAGAAAATATTGAAAAAGAGCGTGAAGAAAAACTGAACCGGCTGAATTTGATCAAAAAGGAATCTTTGGAACGATATCTTATCCTGAGACAACACCTCTCTGCCGCTAAAAAATTAAAAGAAAAAAAAGAAGTCCTCAAGGTTCTTGAATCTGCACTTCACTATGAAAAGATTCTCTCTGAAAATGATAATCCGGATGATCTGACGGTTGAAGAGGTTAAAAGTCAGACAGAACAGGTATTAGCTCAGGCAGGCTCTCTTGATGAAAAATTGGAACTGATCAATAAAAATTCTCTGAAAAACAGAGCAAAACTTAAAAAGAAAGTTGCAATTTTTCTTGGAGTTATACTTATTCTGGCAACGGCATTGATTATAAAATTTATGATCGATCAGGAACGGAGAGAGATTGCTCACGAAATGGGATTGGTTCTCGGAAAATGGGACACCTCCTGTCTGGTCGGTTTTACCGGAACGTTAATGGAATATGAACTCCCGGACTTTATTACAAAAATCGATATTGACCATTTCGGTAATGATACATCTCCCGCAATTGAAATCGTTAAACTTACAATTTCAGAACATGTGACCTCAATAACAAATCGTTCGCTGGCATTTATCCCGATTATCGAAATTTCTCCTGAAAACAAGATTTTTGAATTTGGTGATTATGGAGAAGTGATCAATAAAAAAGAAAAATGCTTGCTCCATCTTCCTGAGTCTCTGAAGGCATATACCATTTCAAAAGATATCGTCAATATTGATTCATCAGTTCTCAGATGTCTTCGATCAGTAGAGCTTGAACAGGGAAATCAAAATTTAATTCTGGGAAAATCCGGAGAGCTGATTGATAAAAAAACAAAAACACTTCTGTTTGTTCCGGCTGATATCGTAGGAGAATATAAAATTCCGGAAGAAGTGGAAAATATTGATAATTACGTTTTCATGGAAAGAAGATATCTGAATAAAATCATCATACCGGATCATGTTAAATATATCGGTTATTTTGCATTTTGGGACCTTTCTGAATTGGAAATCAAAATTCCGGAAAGTGTAAAAATCATTAAGGAAGGAGCATTTTCCGGAGTGAAAAAAGTTACTCTGGCAAGAGGTAACAAATATTTTAAAACTGGAAAACATGATGAATTGATCGATATAAAAAATAAAACTCTTCTTTATGTACCGAAGGATATTCCGGCAAAATATACAATTCCGGACGGGGTGAAAAGAATAGGGATGCAAGGATTTTTCGGATGTGATAAACTTGAAGAAGTGGAACTGCCGGAGTCCCTTGAAACGATTGGTACTTTGGCTTTTAATAGGTGTACCTCTTTGAAAAAAATCAAATTTTCCAATGGTTTGAAAACGATTGGTTCCAGAGCTTTTTTCGGGTGCGCGAAGTTGCAAGAAATTGATCTGCCCAAAACTTTGGAAACGATTGGTTCATATGCGTTCTTATACTGTTCCGGATTAGAAGAAATCACCATTCCGGAAAGAGTGGAACATATTGAATCCGGAGCGATCAGAGATATTAAAAAGGTTAAACTTTCACCAAAGAACAAAAATTTCAGATGGGATAAAGATAACATTCTGATTGATGTTAAAAAGAAAAAAATAATCTATTGTTCGCAGGATTTTAAGGGAAAATACGAAGTTCCGGAAGATATCAAGGAAATTGGGAACTTTGCATTTTACTGTACTGAATTGGAAGAAATAAGCCTACCGAAAGAGGTAAGAATAATTGGAATGGGAGCCTTTTCAAAGTGTACTAAATTGGAAGAAATAAGCCTGCCGAAAGAGGTAAGAATAATTGGAATGGGAGCCTTTTCAAATTGTACGGAATTAAAAGAAATTTCTCTGTCAGAAGAACTGAGAACGATTGGAGCTTTCGCATTCGCAAGATGTCTAAACTTGAAAGAAATTGATCTGCCAACAGAATTGAATACGATTGGATCTAATGTTTTTTTTGAATGTAAAAACTTGAAAGAAATAAAAATTCCGGAAAAACTGAAATATATCGGTACTGCAGCGTTCAGTGATATTGGCAATGTCAAACTCTCTTCAAAAAACAAAAACTTTAAGCTTGATAAAAATAAAGTCCTGATTGATATCCAAAAGAAAAAGATAATCCATTGTTCACTGGATTTCGAGGGAAAATATAACGTTCCGAATGAGATTGCAGCAATTGGGGAAGGAGCATTTTCCAATTGCACAAAATTGGAAGAGATAACGCTGCCAAATGGTTTACAGTCAGTTGGAGGGTCAGCATTTTCCGATTGTTCCGGGTTAAAAAAAATTAAATTACCGGAGGGAATAAAGTCAATTGGTGAGTTTGCGTTTTCCGGTTGTTCCGGACTGAAAGAAATCAAATTGCCGGACACCTTAAAATCAATCGGGGATCATGCCTTTTTCGGTTGTTCTGGACTAAAAGAAATCAAATTGCCGGACACATTAAAATCAATCGGGAATCATGCCTTTTCCGGTTGTTCAGGATTGAAAGAAATCAAATTGCCGGATGGTATATCAGTAATTGGGTACAACACTTTCAGAGATTGTCATAATTTGACAAAAATCAGACTGGCGGAAAGATTACGGGTGATAGAGTCCGATGCATTTTCCGGTTGCTCCGGATTGAAAGAAATCAAATTGCCGGATGGATTGAAAGTTATCAGCAGTAACGCATTTTCAAGTTGCTCCGGATTGAAAGAAATCAAATTGCCGGATGGATTGAAAGTTATCAGCAGTAACGCATTTTCCTATTGTTCCGGATTAAAAGAAATCAAATTGCCCAAGGAGCTGGAAGTCATCGGAAGCAGTGCATTTAGTGGATGTTCAAGCTTAAAAGGAATTGAAATACCGGAAAAAGTGAACACAATTGGATTCAGTGCGTTTGGAAACATAAAGAACATAAAATTCAGCCCCCGGAACAAAAATTTCCGATGGGACAAAGGAACGGTTCTGATTGATATAAACAGAAAAAAAATCATTCTCAGGATTGGTGATTTAAGCGGGAAATATCATGTTCCGGATGATATCACAGAGATTGAATCAAATGTTTTCAATGGTTCTGATTTGGAAGAGATCACCCTTCCGGAAGGACTGAAAAGAATCGGAGGTTGTGCCTTCAGCGGATGTTACAAGTTGAAAGAAATCAGTTTACCGAAAGGCATAACAGTAATTGACAACAGCACATTCAGCTATTGTCGTAATTTGACGAAAATCAGATTACCGGAAGGATTACGGGTAATAGAGTCCAGTGCATTTGAGGGATGTTCAAGCTTGGAAGAAATTTCCATTCCATCATCTGTTACGAAAATTCACGTAATGGCATTTGCTGATACACGCCTGAAAGAGATTTCTATTCCGAAACATTTTACGGATGAGGAGATCAAAATCTGGGGTCTTTCCGAGAGATGCAAGATCATAAGAAAGTGATTTTACGACATCAAAAGCGGAAAAAAGCCCGGAAAGAGCTGAAATCTATGAAAAAAGTGATAATTTGTATGAAAGAGGACTTGCATTTTCCGTAAAGAAGAAGTATAGTTCCACTTGTTTCGGACTGCTTGCAAAGCAGACCTTGTATCAGACTATTTGCAAAGGAAAAATAAATATGTCAGTCAACGTACTTGTCGGCATCCAGTGGGGGGATGAAGGAAAAGGAAAAATTATCGACGTTCTTACGAGCGGCGCAGAAATGGTTGTCCGTTTTCAGGGCGGAAACAACGCCGGTCATACCGTCGAAAACGGCGATGAAAAACATGTGCTCCACCTTGTTCCCTCCGGAATTCTCCGTCCCGGGGTTCCCTGCGTGATCGGAAACGGTGTCGTCGTCGACCCCATCGAACTGAAAAAAGAAATGGAACTTCTCCGCGACCGCGGTGTTGATATCTCCTCTATTCAGGTCAGCTCCCGCTGTCACCTGATCATGCCCTGGCACAAGCTTCTGGATGCGTTCAACGAATCCACCGCAGCCAAAGGCAAAAAGATCGGTACAACTCTTCGCGGGATCGGTCCTTCCTACACCCATAAAATCGCCCGTACCGGTATCCGCGGCGGCGAAATCCTCAATAAAGAAGCATTCAAGCAGCGTTTCATGGAACAGGGAGAGGCTTACAACAAGCTCTATGTCCCCGCAGGAGCAACGGCTCTTGATCTCGAAGCTGCATGGAAAGATATTGAACCTGCTCTCGACTTTGTCAAGCCCTATATTCAGGATACTGTCGTTACGATCAACGAAGCGGCACAGGCTGGCAAGAAAGTTCTGCTGGAAGGCGCACAGGGTATGTTCCTTGACATTGACCACGGAACCTATCCGTTTGTGACCAGCAGCAACACCACCACAGGCGGAGCTTGCACAGGAACAGGTCTTTCTCCCAGATCCGTCACAAGAGTCTGGGGTGTGATCAAGGCTTACACCACACGCGTCGGCGAAGGTCCCTTCCCCACCGAATTGTTCGATGATATGGGCGAACACCTCCGTACCAAGGGCGGTGAATTCGGTGCAACCACCGGTCGTCCCCGCCGTTGCGGCTGGTTCGATGCTGTTGCGTGCCGTTACAGCTGCATGGTGAATGGTGTTGACTATCTTGCAGTTACAAAACTTGACGTTCTTGACGGTCTTGACACTGTTAAGATGTGCGTCGGTTACAAGATCAACGGCGAAATCGTCCGCAACTTCCCGGCTGAAGCATGTTCTTTTGCAGAACTCGAACCGGTTTATGAAGATCTTCCCGGCTGGAAAGAATCCACAGAAAACGCACGTTCCTTCGATGAACTTCCTGTCAATGCACAGAAATATCTGGAACGCATGGCAAAAGAAGTCAATGCTAAGATCGGTATCATCTCTGTCGGACCGAAGCGTGATCAGACATTTGCCCTGATTGCCGACTGTCTGGGGTAATATGCCGTCTTTCTTCACCAGAAAAAAATCAGACGGATCTCAGGTGTTATCAGCCCTGAGATCCGTTTTTTTCCGTTTTGATTACAAGCAGATCATTCCGATGATCATTCTGCTGCTGTTCGGAGTTTTTTTTGTTTACGGGATCGGGCAGCAAGTTGGCGGTGTCGGAGCGGAAATCTATTGGAAACGCCAAATCCAATGGGCGGTGATCGGTCTGGTGATATGGTTGGTTCTGGCACTTTTTGATTACCGGAAATACGGTGTTATTTCCCTCTTTCTCTGGCCTATTTCTATTGCTTTGCTAGGCATTGTGCTGAAATTCGGAGTTGACCGTTTCGGTGCCAAACGCTGGTTTTCTCTGTTCGGATTCAGTATTCAGCCGTCAGAAATCGCAAAACTCTGCACCATTGTTTTTCTGGCATGGCTGCTGTCCAGAAAAGATATTGATGTCAATAAGATCAAATGGTTTTTCCTTTCGATTCTGATTCTGACAGTTCCGGCATTTCTGATCTTCCAGCAGCCGAACCTGAGTACCGCATTGACCGTTATCATCTGCGGTGTTTCGATTATTTTTACCGCACGGCTGAAGCTGAAAACGATTCTGATCATTACAGTTCTTCTTGCAATTCTTGCCCCCATCGGCTACAGTATGCTGCGGGATTACCACAAAGAGCGGATCGCCGTGTTTCTGGATGCCTCCAAGGACCCGCTGAATGCAGGCTGGAACCAGATGCAGTCAGAACTTGCGGTAGGCAGCGGCGGTTTGACTGGGAAAGGATTCATGCAGGGAACCCAGAACAACCTGGGCTATCTGCCGCAAACCGTTTCCAACTCCGACTTTATTTTTTCAGTGATCGCAGAAGAAACCGGTTTTATCGGTGCAATGGTGGTTGTTGCCATGTATATCCTTCTGATGATCTCTATTTTCAGCACGGCACTGACTGCCCAGGATGACTTCGGAAGGTACTTATGTGCCGGAATCGGGGCGATGTTTGCGCTTCATTCGATCGTGAATATGGGAATGACGATCCGCATGATGCCGGTGACGGGTCTTCCGCTGCCGCTGGTCAGCTATGGCGGAACCTTTATGGTGACCTCTCTGATGGCTCTCGGAATGGTCCAATCCGTCTACTCTAAACGTATTATTCCGGAGCCGGAAGATTAAAATTTTTTCCAGAGATCCGTAACTTTTTTACTGCCTGTTTTCATTGCAGGATTGATCGGACGGAATATTTTTGAATAGGAATAAAGGATTGAACCTTTGATCCCCGGAACCATTGTATTATAACGGAGCTGGTTATAAACCTCATTGGGATTGCTCCACTCTCTGTTTGTTCCGATCCGGGCGATACTGTGTCCGATATACAATTTTGTTTTTGTTCCGCGAACAGTTCCAGCCCACCAGTCTGCCAGATGAGCATAGGCAGCAGTATTATGCCCGAAGGACCAATAGAGCTGCGGAGCGATATAATCCAGCCAACCGGAACGAACCCAGCGGCGGGTGTCGGCATACTGTTTGAAGTAGGATTCAGAGCCGCCTGTCAGAGAGCCATACTGAATATGTTTTTTGTTTCCCCAGATCCCGAAGGGGCTGATGCCGAATTGAATGTTCCGTCGTTGAGCCCGGTTCACGGACCGGATCAGCTTGGAGACAGAATAGACCATGATATCCACATTGTTTCTGCGCCAGTTTTCCAATGAAAGCTGACGCGGATTGTATCTTTTATAGGTTGCAAGGTCCGCATTATCCGTCCCCTCATAAGGATAAAAATAGTCATCGAAATGGATTGCATCAACATTGTAATTTACGATTATCTCTCTAACGGTTGCCAGGAGAAACGCTCTGACTTCCGGACGGCCGGGGTCGAGAATCAGCAAACGGTTGCCATCATTACCCGGGACGTTCAAAACCAGTTCAGGGTGCAATCTGGCAAAATTTTTCCTGCTCAATCCCTGCAAAGCCTGTTCTTTGGAAACTTTGACGTGATGAAGCACCCGGTAAGGATTCAACCAGGCATGGAACTCGATTCCCTGTTTGTGACACTCCGCGATCATGAATTTCAGGGGGTCAAAATTACGGAATCCGGCACCTTCCGTTCCGGTCATAAACTTGGAATAAGGATTGAGTTTGGATGGATAAAACGCATCGTTCATGGGACGGATCTGAAAAATTACCGCCGTTGCGTGGATCGACTTCAGATTATTGACGACCGTAATAAACTCTTTCTTGAAAGAATCAATGCTCTGATGTTTGGAAAAATCAATATTTTCAACCGTTGCCACCCAAACGCCACGGAACATCTTGCGGCTGAAAACGGATCGTTTGGGAACGGAAACATGGGGTTTTTCCAGATAATCTCCGGCATACCTTGCCGGTTTTCCCGTGCGGGGATCCATAATGACCTCACGGGCAGAATTTGAAAAGGGGACGATCAGAATAAACAACAGAAATAGTTTAACAAAATGCTTCAAGGAAGTCCTCTACTTCTCCATCCGTGAACGGACGGGGATTGGTTGCCATACTCGCACTCCGGCAATTTTTTACGATAAACGGGAAATGTTCCTGCTTCAAACCATATTTTTTGAAATCAGACGGTATCTCCAAATCCTGCGCCAGCTTTTCTGCAGCGGCAATAAAATCCGGAACACCGCAAATATCTGCCAGTTCACGGTAACGCTCTCCGCAGACCGGTTCGTTCCAACGCATGACCGGAACCATCAGAACAGCACAGGCTACGCCGTGGGGAACGTGAAGCAGAGAACCGACAGGATGAGCGAATCCATGGATCGCACCCAAACCTGTTTGGGAGAAAGCAATTCCGGAAAGCATGGAACCTTCCGCCATTGCATTCTGTGCGGCATGATCGCCTTCACAAGCAGCTTTCAAATTTTTCAGGATCAGCTTCACTGCTTGAGCAGACAAGGCTCTGGTCAACTCCGATGCTTTGGGATTTGTATATCCTTCAAACGCCTGAACAAAAGCATCCAGTCCACTGGCAGCAGCCAGAGATTTCGGACAGCTCCATGTCAGCATGGGGTCAATGATCGCAAGATCAGCCTTCATCTGAGGATGCCGCAGAGATTTCTTGATCTTTGTCGCTGTATCTGTTAAAACAGAATTGTTGGTGGACTCAGCTCCGGTTCCGGCAGTTGTCGGCAGGGCTGCGAAGTAGAGACCTTTTCCCGGAATGGTTCTGGCTCCGGAGAAATATTCTGAAACGCCTCCCTCAACGGGAATCAACGCTGCAGCAGCTTTTGCCGCATCGATCACACTTCCCCCGCCGACAGCAATAACAGAATCAACCTTTTCCGCTCTGCCGAGTGCAATCAATTCATCAACACATTCCAGAGGCGGCTCTGCCGGAATTCCGATCCGGATGACCGGATGAAACGGTTCCAGAAGCTCCAGCAGCTCTTTTCCCTCTGCGGAAAGAGAAAAACTTTTTCCCATCACGAGCATTGGATGACATCCCGCCGGAAGAGAAGCGGGCAGTTCACGGAACGCCCCCTCGCCAAACCGGACATTTCCGGGGAATGTGTAAGAATAACTCATGAATGATCCTTTTCTTTCAGACCTTCGATTTTTCCGGCAGTAATCAATTCAAGGGCTTCTTTTGCAGCCGCACTTTCTGCGATTTTCCGTTTTCCGGCGGAGGAAACTGCAAGGACAATATCTCCTAATTCCACCTGAACCGTAAAGACAGGATCATGATCCTCCCCGGTGATGGAAAGAGTGGTATAGTGCGGTGATTTTCCAAAGTGGTGCTGGCTGTACTCCTGCAACGCTCCTTTGGGGTTGTTTGTGGAAAGCAATGCAACCGGATCCGGATAAGCCTCATTCACCAGCCGCATCACGATCTCACGGGTTTTTTCCAAGTTGGAATCAAGAAAAATTGCTCCGACAACAGACTCAAAGGCATCGGAAAGAGTGGAATCACGATCGGAACCGCCGCATTCGATTTCCCCCTTGCCCAGCATAATGAATTCCCCAAGAGAGATCATACGGGCAAGACGGGCAAAAGAACTTTGATCTGCCATTGCACTGCGGATCTTCGTCAACATCCCTTCCGCATATTCCGGATATCTTTTGAACACGAACTCCGTCAGGATGATCTGCATTACGGAATCTCCGAGAAATTCCAAACGCTGATTGTCGAATTTCAAGTAGTTTTCCGAAGCAAAAGAACGGTGCATCACCGCCTCTTTCAGCAGTTGCAAATCAGAGAACTGGTAATCCAGAATCCGCTGCAATTTTGTCAGATCAGATTTCATGAACGGGAAGCCTCCGGAACGATCCGGTCATTGTTCCAGTCATCAGAAGCATATTTCCGGTTGGCAAGCTCTTCAGCTCTTGCAAGGAAATCGCTATTTTCCACCGGAAGCGGTTCATACGCCAAATCAAAACGTGCAACGAAAGCATCAGCAACTGCCTGAATAAATTCCTGACGGGTATGTCCGTGAGCAGCTTCGTTGGAAATACTTCCCTGGTGCAGGATCCCGGAGTGACCGCGCCGCTGGGCAGCACCGGCAAGTTTTCCGGATTCGCCCAGAATGTCATGAAGTGTCGGAGAAACAAAACACTGAAGCGTGGCTTTGGTATGGTCGCCCATATCAGCTTCTGCAAGAGAAGCGGCAGTTCCCAGATCACGGACAGCATCCATGACTGCTTCGTGGATCACACGGTAGGATTCCATGCGGTCAAGGCGGCAGATGGGGTGTTCCGGCGGTACTGCCAGAGTATAGGTCAAATCGTCATCGTGAAACACGATCCCGCCACCTGTGGGACGGCGGACATAGACGAAACCGTTTGCCCGTTCCGGCAAAGCACTGGGTGCCTGAGCATAGCCGAAGGAAACGGAATCACGATCCCAGCCGTAGAAACGGAGAATCACTTTTCCATGAGCCATTGCTTCTTTCTGCAGCAGCTCATCCACCGCCATGTTCATGTATGGAGAACGGGAGATATCATTCCATAAAAGCCACGTTTCTTTCGGCATTCCGTCACCCGATCACATTCACGCCTTTAGCAGCGAGATATTTTTTCAGTTCAGGGATCTGGATCATCTTGAAGTGGAACACAGACGCTGCAAGAAGAATATCAGCCCCTGCCTGCACTGCATCGTAGAAGTGTTCCATCGTTCCTGCGCCGCCGGATGCAACGACATGTGCATCGGGACAAGCCTGACGGATCGCACGGATCACAGGAAGATCATAACCGGTTTTTGCGCCATCGCCCGCTTTGCTTGTGGGCAGAATGGTCTGGGCACCGAAACCGTAAACGAGTTTTGCAAATTCCACTGCATCAGAACCGGTTGCGGTTCTTCCGCCATCGACATAAACTTCATATCCGGAGGGAAGAGCGGGATTCACATCGACGTCGATCGCAACGACCACGCGGTCCGCACCGAACTCTTTGATCATTTCCTTGATGACTTCCGGTTTACGGAATGCTGCGCTGCTGGAAGAGATGCGGTTTGCGCCTGCTTCGAGAACAGCTGCGGCGGTTGCCACATCGCGGATACCGCCGCCGACCGTAAAGGGAACGGAACAAGCCTGAGAAACACGGCGTACCACATCATGAAGGGTATCACGTTTCTCCACGGTTGCTGTGATGTCTAAAAGAGCCAACTCATCGGCTCCGGCTTCACAATAGGCTTTTGCACATTCAACTGGGTCGCCGGCATCTGCGATATCAACAAAGTGAACACCTTTTACCACACGTCCATTTTGCATGTCAAGACACGGCATAATTTTGATTTTTCTGTCCATAGTTCCTACTCCATTTGTTATTGGTGGTGCTATATGCCGGAAATTTACCACAAAACAAAAAATTTTCAAGCGGAAAACTTAAGTTTTCTATGGATTTTTTTTCAGAAAAAGAGGTGATTTCAAAAAAACAAAAAATCAGTTGCGCTCTTTCAGAGACGCTTTCATCTCTTCAATATTGGTCGTCACAGTTCCGACTCTGCCGACAACGATACCGGCGGCAATATTGGAAAGGTGCATTGCGACTTCATCTGAAGCTCCGCAGGTTTTGAAAAGAGTATAGGTGGCGATCACGGTATCCCCTGCCCCGGAAACATCGAAAACTTCCCGTGCAACAGTAGGCATAAGGAACGGCTCCTGTCCTTTCCGGAACAAGCCCATACCTTCCGCACTCAGCGTGATCAACAGATTTTTGACAGCCCATTTTTCGTCAATTTTCTCTGCAACCTGACGGAGCAGCTCCATTCTTTCTGCAGGATCATCCGGATCTTTATAAGGAATTCCTGCAAGCCCGAATGCTTCCAGACGGTTCGGAGTGATCAGGGAGAGATTCCTGACGACGACACCGTGACCGGGGTGCGGGTCAAGAGAAGTAAAAACGCCCCGTTCGGCAGCTGCAACAACGATCTCATCCATCATGGATTGAGTAAGAACGCCCTTGTTGTAATCCTCAAAAATAATGGCATCAACACTGCCCTCTGCAATCAGTTTTTTGATATTGTTGCAAATTCTCTGAGCAACTTCAGGGGAAATTTCGCGGGTATCTTCTGAATCGATCCGGACAACCTGCTGATTATTGGCAAGAACACGCATCTTTTCAGTTGTACGCCGCTGATCGTATTCGATGTGGGAATCATCCACATGATTCTGTTTCAGGAGTTCCCGCAATTTTGCTCCGGCAGGATCATCACCGACCACACCGAACGCATAAACCTGCCCGCCGAGAGATGTGATATTTCTCATGACGTTTGCGGCACCGCCGAGGCAGGACGTTCTGTTTTTTTCCAGAACGACAGGAACAGGCGCTTCCTGAGAGATTCTTGAAGCACTGCCAGTCAAATAGGTATCGAGCATCACATCGCCGATCACAGCGATCCGTTTGCCGGAAATATTTTTCACAAGATCATCAAACTGATCAAGGGTAAATTTTATCATAGGTAGGTTCTCCTTCATCATATTATGGAAAATATAACACAGATTATAAAGAATTTCAAATTGGATTCCGGAGTTTTCTCCATAATACTCAAGAAATATTCGATTGTTTCCGGATGAAAATTTATTGTAAAGGAAAGAAAAACGCTTTCATATTTTTTCAAAAACCGTCAGAAAAGATCAAAAAGTGTCAAAAAAAGTGATTTTTTTGCAATTTTCTTTAAAAGTCGACTTGCAAAATAGATAAAATTGTGGCATATTTCGACAGTGTCAAATTTTTCCAAAAAAACGGGAGATGGAAATGGTCAGAAAAGGCAATTCCAGAAAACTGCTTTCGACTGAGCGCGAAGCATTGATCCTGCGCTGCATAGCGGAGGGAATCAAGACTGTCGGAGGTCTTGTGGAAGAGCTGAATGTTTCTGAAGCAACCGTCCGCCGTGATTTGGAAAATCTGGAACAGCAGGGATTGCTTCGCCGGGTTCACGGGGGAGCTGAACTTGTAAAAAATCCGAAAACGGAGCCCGTTTTTGCAGAAAAGACAGGGCTTCATGCTTCAGAAAAAGCACGGATCGCCCATCTGGCAGAACAGTGTGTCAATGATGGGGATACCATTTTTCTGGATGGAGGAAGTACTGTTCTGGAGCTGGCACGGCTGCTCTCTGATAAGAAAGGATTGACCATTGTGACGAACTCATTGATGGCGGCATCGGAACTGATGGAAACGGAATGCCGGCTGATCATCATCGGCGGTGAATTCCGTCCGTTGAGCCGAACACTGGTTGGACCTTTAACTGGTAATATATTGAAATCACTGCATATTGACAAGGCGTTTCTCGGCACCATGGGATTGACTCTTGAACAGGGGTTGACCACTACGGATGTGAATGAAGCGTACACAAAGCATCTTGCTGCGGAAGTCTCCGATCAGGTTTATGTTCTTACGGACAGTTCCAAGATCGGAACGGATCATTTCGTCACCTGTGACCCGATCTCTGCGGTAGATTATCTTATCACTGATGCAGGGATTTCACAGGAAATGATAAAACAACTGAAAAAACAGAAAGTTGAAGTAATAGTCTGAAGTACAGACAAAAACAACACAAGGAGTACCGAAATGGGAAATTACTACAGCAATTCCGCCCCGAAGTTCAAAAAGGGAGAAGCAACGTTTCTTCCGATCCCGGAATACAGCTATTCCGGCACAGCAAAATCTGAACTGAAGAACAAGAGTGTCACCAAGGAAGAACTCGCTGAACTCTATGAGTCCATGCTTGTGATCCGCGAATTTGAAGACATGATCCTCAAACTCAAAAACGGTGCTTACGAAGTCCTGAGCGACTTTGAATACCGTGGACCCACACACCTTTCCATCGGTCAGGAAGCTACCGCTGCAGGTGTTTGCTCCCAGCTCGCTATCACTGACCAGATCACCTCCACCCACCGTGGACATGGTGACTCCATCGCAAAAGGTTTCCACGCTATCCGCAGAATGACAGATGCAGAACTCAAAGCACGCTGCCCTGAATTTGAAAACCTCTCCGGTGCAGAACTCCAGGAAGCTGTCATGGAAGATCACATCTACCGCACCATCGCTGAACTCTTCGGTAAAGAAGCAGGTTACGGCAAAGGCCGCGGCGGCGGTATGCACATCGCTGACTTCCGCGTCGGTCACCTCGGTGCAAACGCTATCGTCGGCGGCGGTATTCCTATCGCTACCGGTGCTGCTATGACCACTCGTATCGATGTCGATGAAGCAAAACGCGGTAAAGTCGTCTGCGCATTCGCAGGTGACGGTGCTTATGCTAACGGTGTTGTTCTCGAATCCTTCAACTGGGCAGCACAGAAGCAGTTCACCAACCCCGAATTCTCCAGCATCAACTTCGGTCTCCCCATCATCTACTGCTTGATCAACAACCACTTCGGTATGACCGGACGTGCTGATGGCGAAGTCAACGGCGTCAGCCCCCTCGCACGCCGCGCAGCCGGTTTCTCCGACAACAACATGCACGCAGAAGTTGTCAACGGTATGGATCCCCTCGCAGTCCGCGATGCAATCAACCGCGCTAAGGAACTCTGCAAAAACGGTCAGGGTCCTGTCATGCTGGAATTCAACACCTACCGTTACTTCGGTCACTCTCTCTCCGACCCGAGAACCGAATACAGAACCAAAGAAGAAGAAGCTCTCTGGAAGGAAGTCGACCCCGTCGATTGCTTCCGCAAGGCTCTTCTCAATGCAAAAGCATTCACCGAAAAGCAGCTCGTTGCTATCGAAGAAAAAGTTGCAGAACGCAACCGCCGTGCAGCACGCCGCGCAGCTGATGCAGCAGATCCCGATCCCGCAGATGTTATCAAGTACATGTACACCGATACCACCAGCGAAGTCGTTCCTGCTCCCTACAATCAGTGCATGACCCGCGGTCCCAGACCGACAATCAAGCGCGATGCAGAAGGCCGCATGACCTACAAGGCTGCTATCCAGGAAGGTATGATCGAAGAAATGGAACGCGACGCCCGCGTTGTCTGCTACGGTGAAGACGTTGCTGACTATGGTAACGCATTCAAGCTGACAAAAGGTATGCTCGAATACTTCGGCCGTGCCCGCGTGTTCAACTCCCCCATCTCCGAAGCCGCTATCATCGGTACCGGTGTCGGTATGGCTATGACCGGATATCGTCCTGTCGTCGAACTCATGTACATGGACTTCGCTCTGATGGCATCCGACCAGATCTCCAACCAGGCTGCAAAATGGCATTACATGACCGGTGCTTCCACCAAGGTTCCCATGGTCATCCGCTGCAGCGTCGGTGGTGGTAAAGGATACGGCGGACAGCACTCTCAGTCCCTCGAATCCATCTTCGCTCACATCCCCGGTACTCTGGTTGCATATCCCTCCAACCCCTACGATGCAAAGGGACTTATCAAGACCGCTATCCGCGATGACAACCCGGTTGTCTTCGTTGAAGGTCAGCTCCTTTACAACGTCAAGGGTGTTGTTCCCCAGGAAGATTACACCGTTCCGTTCGGTGTTGCAAACGTCATCCGCGAAGGTTCTGATGCAACCATCGTCGCTTGGGGTCCCGCAGTCAACGATGCAATCAAGGCTGCAGATGCTCTCGCAGAAGAA
>SUVT01000045.1 GCA_015061845.1 Lentisphaerota bacterium | reverse complement strand
CGTTTTCGGTGGTTACCCTGTGGGTAGCCACGCTCAAACTACCATTTCCAACTCATCAACAATCTTTTTTCAGCCAAATTTTGCCGGACTTTTGAAATTACCTCTATTATATATAAGAAACAGGAGCTTTTGCCATGGAATACCCCGATGATCTGAATCATTTGTTACGAGAATTGACCCCGCGTGCAAGACATGTTCTGGAACTGGCGCAGAATGAAGCCGTGCGGTTCAATCATGACTATGTCGGAACTGAACATCTGCTGCTCGGCTTGATCGCCTTGAACGATGGTGTCGCTGTTTCTGTTCTCAAAAGTATGGGCTTGAACCTGGATAAACTCCGTTTGGAAGTGGAGCGTTCTTTCGGAGGGCAGGGGACGACCAGTGTGGAAGGTCCCCGTCCGCTGACAACCAAACTTGTAAGTGCTTTGCAACGCTCCCTGGAAGAGGCCCGCAAGATGAAATTCAGTTTCGCCGGAACAGAACATCTTCTTCTGGCGATCCTTCTGGAAAGTTCCTGTGCTGCATCCGGAATTCTCCGTTCTCTGAACGTGAACCCCGATAAAGTCCGGAATCAGATCCTGCAGGAAATCGATGCCAGTTTTCTCGCCGATGAATCCGCTCAGTCAGAAGATCATTCCCCGGAATCAAAAGCGGAATCGAAACAACAGGAAATTCCGCTGAACGCATTGAACGCTTTCGGACGGAATATGACCGATATCGCTGCAAAGGGCGGGCTTGATCCTGTGATCGGACGGAAAAATGAAATCGACCGTGTCCTGCAAATCCTCTGCCGCCGTACAAAAAACAACCCCGTTCTGATCGGGGAAGCCGGGGTCGGAAAGACTGCGATCGTGGAAGGTATCGCGCAGAAAATTGCTGCCGGAGATGTTCCGGGGATCCTGAAAAACAAAAAAGTCTATGCCCTGGATTTGCCTCTGATGGTCGCTGGAACAAAATACCGCGGTCAGTTTGAAGAACGGATCAAAGCTGTGATCGATGAAGTCCGCAATTCCGGAAATGTGATCCTCTTCATCGACGAACTTCATACCATTGTCGGTGCAGGCGGTTCGGAAGGAGCTATGGATGCTGCAAACATTATCAAACCTGCTCTTTCCCGCGGCGAATTACAGTGCGTTGGTGCAACAACATTGAACGAGTACCGGAAAGGAATTGAAAAAGATTCCGCTCTGGAACGGCGTTTTCAGTCTGTGATCGTAGAACCTCCTTGCGTGGATGATGCAATTCAGATCCTGAATGGTCTGCGTCCGGCTTATGAAAAACATCACCGGGTGAAATATACTGATGAGGCAATCAAAGCTGCCGTCAAACTTTCCAACCGCTATATTTCAGACCGTTTTCTTCCCGATAAGGCGATCGACGTGATCGACGAAGCCGGTGCCCATGCAAGGATTTGTGACAATCCGCCTCTGCCGAACATAGCCCCGCTGGAAGAGGAGATCCGGAGAGTTTGTGCAGAAAAAGATGCCGCAGTGGAACATCAGCAGTTTGAAACTGCAGCTTCTTATCGTGATAAAGAACGTGAACTCCGTGCTGCAATCGAAAAAGTCATGAAAAAGTGGGAAGCCGATTGCAATGAAAACTGTCCCGTGGTGGATGTGCCGGAAATTACAGCCATCATTTCCAAATTTACAGGAATTCCTTTGACTCAGATGCAGGAAGGGGAAAGCTCACGTCTGCTGAAAATGGAAGAAACGCTCCGGGGAACAGTGGTCGGACAGGATTCTGCGCTCTCAACCATTTCCCGGGCTTTGCGCCGTTCCCGTGCAGATTTGAAAGATCCCCGCAGACCTATCGGTTCTTTTATCTTTCTCGGTCCGACAGGTGTCGGAAAAACCTTGCTCGCCAAAACTGTGGCAGAATTCATCTTTGGAAATCAGGATTCTCTCATTCAGGTCGACATGTCTGAATACATGGAAAAATTCAATGTGAGCCGCCTGGTCGGTTCTCCTCCGGGATATGTGGGGCATGAAGAAGGCGGCGAATTGACAGAACGTGTCCGCCGGAAACCTTACAGCGTGGTTCTGTTCGATGAAATCGAAAAGGCGCATCCCGATGTGATGCACCTGCTTCTGCAAATTCTCGAAGAAGGCCGTTTGACTGATACATTGGGCAGACGGGTGGATTTCCGCAATACGATCATCATCATGACCAGTAATATCGGTGCCGCAATGATGAATCACAGCAACTCTATGGGTTTTGAAAGCAGCCGTACAAAAGAGGAAAATTTTGAACGGACTTCCAATCAGTTGCTGGAAGCTGCCAAAAAACAGTTCAAACCGGAATTTCTGAACCGTGTTGATGATATCGTGGTGTTCCGGAAACTGGAACGGGAAGATCTTGCCGCAATTATCCGGCTGGAACTGGATAAGGTGATCCGTCGTTTGGCAGACCGCGGCTGTACGTTGAATATCGAGCCTTCCGTTGTGGAGTTTCTGATAGAAAAAGGATATAAACCGGAGTTCGGGGCACGTCCGCTGCGCCGTGCAGTGGAACGCTATCTGGAAGATGAACTGGCAGAAGCTATTCTGATGGGAACATTGAATCAGGCATCTTCTATTACGGCAAAAACCGATGGCAATAAGGTCATTTTTCTACCAGACGAACCAAAGAAAACTCCGGTTAAAAAAGTTGCTGCAAAGAAAACAGAATCAGCCAAAAAAGTAACAGTCAAAAAGACCACTGCAAAGAAAAAAACAACATCCCGGAAGAAAAATAATGAGTAAAGAACTCTTTGATATCGTCGATGAAAACGGAAAGGTGATCGGAACTGCCCCACGGGAAAAATGCCATGGGGATCCATCTCTGATCCATCGAACTGCTCATGTTTTCGTATTTCATCCGGATGGTCAGCATATTTTGCTTCAGCTGCGGAGAAAAGACAAGGATATCCAGCCGGGAAAATGGGATACCTCTGTCGGTGGACACCTGGATCATGGAGAAGATTTTGAAACTGCTGCCCGACGTGAACTGAGAGAGGAACTCGGTTTTACCGGTACCGCTGATCTGGAATTCCTTTTTGATGCAAAAATACGGAACGAGATCGAGTCGGAAAATACCCGTGTTTATTCTCTGACGACAGATGGCCCGTTTGTTTTTCAGGAGTCAGAGATCGATGATATCCGTTTCTGGAGTTTGGATGAGATCGACCGGGAGCTTTCTGCCGGAGGAACAGCATTCACCCCGAATTTGTGCGAAGAATTGAAAAAACTGGGAAGAGGTGTCAAATGAAAATCTGTCATATCATCACCCGTATGATCATTGGTGGTGCGCAGGAAAATACACTGCTCTCTATCAAAGGTGCCTTGGAAGAGGGGCATGATGTCACCTTGATCACCGGCCCGACAGATGGACCGGAAGGAAAGCTTCTCCGGGATCAGCCTCTGCCCGGTTTGAAAGTGATCGAATGCCCGTGGCTTGTCCGGGAGATTTCTCCGTGGTATGAACTGAAAGCCTACTTCTTTTTGAAAAAAATCTGCCGTCAGGAAAAATATGATGTGGTTCATACCCATACTTCAAAAGCCGGGATCATCGGACGGATCGCCGGACGGCATGCCGGTGTGCCGCTTGTGGTTCATACCATTCACGGATTGGCGTTTCATCCGTATCAATCCAAATGGAAAAACCGGTTATATATTTCTCTGGAAAAACTTGCTGCTAAATATTGTGATGAAATTTACTGTGTTGCCCAGGCTATGATCGACCAGTCTCTGGCTGTCGGGATCGGCAGAAAAGAGATGTTCAAGGTCGTTTACAGCGGAATGGATATAGAAACTTTTTTGAACGCCAAACCGGATGCTGAATTGAAAAAATCTCTTGGAATTCCGGAAAACTCAGTTGTTTTTGCGACAGTTGCGCGTCTGTTTCCTGAAAAAGGATATGAGGATTTTATTCCTGTTGCGATCTGTATTGCCAAAAAATATCCCCAGGCTTGTTTTCTTCTGATCGGAAATGGTATCCTCATGGATCCCATCCGGAAAGAGGTGGAAGAAGCGGGCGTTCAGGAACGCTTTTTCTTCCCCGGGCTGGTTTCTCCCGGAGACGTTCACAAATATCTGGCTCTTTCAGATGCGTTGGTGCATCTCTCTCTGCATGAAGGACTTCCGCGTGCGGCAGTGCAGTCTCTCGGTTGCGGTCATCCTGTGATCGGCTATAATCTTGACGGTATTCCTGAAGTTGTGCGGAATGGGGAAACCGGATGGCTGATCGAACCCAGAGAACTTGATTCTGTTGAAAATGCAATGTCGGAAGTGATTGAAAATCCGGAACTTGCAAAACAATACGGACAGAACGGGAAATCTCTTGTCGGAAGTCTGTTCGGCTGGCGCAGAATGTCCGATATCCTTCTGGAACTTTACGAAGCGGCGTTGGTTACAAAATCCGTTCATTGAGGCGGTTTGATCGTATGAGCCGGTTCTAATATTGAGGACTCATAAACGCGCAGCTCTTCGTTCTTGTAATGGATTTTTGCCAACAGGAACACTACAAAAATGAAACAGATAAAGAAAAGCGCCATTGCCAGAGTCATCTGCAAATGTTCCCGCTTGAGAAAGAGAAGAACTTTTGTAAAGACACCAGCTTTTTCCGCTTTTGTGGGGAATCCCAGTTGATATGAGATGATATCCCGTTCCATGGCAGAGACTGTTTTATATCGTTTTGACGGGGCTCTGTTCATTGCTTTGAATACAATAAACTGTAAGACAAGAGGGATTTCTCTTCCGCCGTTTGCCCGTTTCCGGATCGGAAGAATATTGCCGTCTGCCGCATTTTGAATGATTTCATCCCGGGTTTTTCCTCCGATGGGAGCATGAAAGGTCAGCATGGTATAAAGAATCGCGCCCAATGAATAAATATCGCATTGCGGTGTCCGGCTGCTGTTGATCCCGTGTGCCTGTTCGGGCGACATATATTCCGGAGTTCCTTTGACCAGTCCATCCTGAGTATAATCAAGTTTCCGGACTTTCTGAGTCTTTTCCGGGCTGATTTCCGGCTGGATCGTATCAAATTCATGAGCAAGCCCCCAGTCAAGGATCAAAACTTCGCCATATTCCCCGATTTGAATATTTTCCGGTTTGAGGTCCATGTGACAGATATTTTTTGAATGGGCAAATTCCACAGCCTTGCAAATCTTTTGAAAAATATCCAGCAGAACATTCAGAGTATAACGTTTCAGAAATTCCGGATCCTGTTCCCGCAGCTTTTTAATGATTTTTGCAAGCGTCAAGCCGGAGGCAAGTTTCATGACGAAGTACGGTTTTCCGTCCGACGTCGTTCCAATCTCATGAACCGGAATGATGTTCGGGTGTTCCAGTCTTGAGGTAAGTCTGGCTTCTTCCAGAAATTTCTGACACTCTTCCGGAGTGTTATGGCGGGGAATCGCAACGGCAACTCTCCGGCGGCTTACTCTGTCTGTACAGATAAGCACCTCTTTCATGCCGCCGATCCCGAGAATACAACTGTTGATGTACTTCTCGGGTAGTCCGTAAAGATGATGTTTCTCAGAAAGTTCTGTTTCTTTCATTCTTTTGTCCCTTGTGCAAGACGGTACATCTTCCAGTTCATGAATGCGGGAACAGCTGCCAGCAGTGCAAGCAGACCGAACAGAGCGATTACAATATTTCCAAAACGGGCATAGAATGTCAGCTTGGGATCTTTGGGAACTTCAACCGTGAAAACAGTTGCAGCTCTTCCACGGTCATGCAGTCCCGGAAGAGCTGTCTTGCGGACAACTCCTGTATGGGAAATCCAAAGCGTATGACTGGAATTTCCGTTTCTCAGGATGGGAAGACGGTTTTCGACAGAGCGGAACAGGGCGTTGGCAAAATGCTGTTCCGGTTCGTTGCTTGTGGGATACCAGGCATCGTTGGAGAGGATCATCAGAAGATTTGCTCCATTCAAGGCGTGTCCACGGGAGACATAAGGGAATGCACTTTCAAAGCAAACAGAGATCCCGGCCTTGATTCCGGGCGCAACTTCAATCGGATTGAACCGTTTCCCCGGTGCAAGGTCACGCCCCATGCCAACCATTTGCTGAAGCGCAGGAAATTCTTTGCTGTACGGTACATATTCTCCGAAAGGAACCAGATGTACTTTGGAAAATTTATCCACGATCTCTCCGCCCGGTTCTTTGATCAGAAGCGCACTGTTCATAAGATCATAGCCGTCGGGAGACGTCGTGCTGAGTTCATAATCCAGACTCCCCACGAGGAACGGGGTCTTATACCTGGAAATCAAATCTCCGAGCTGATCTCTGTAATCACTGGAAAGAGAACCTCCTCCACGGTACGGAACCGGAACAGCCGTTTCCGGCCAGATGATCACTGACAACGGAGTTTTCTTTTTTGCAGGGGAATCCAGTGAAACCGGAATCGCCTCAAATTCATTCCGGAGGATTTGCCGGGAAAGATCGATACAGACTTCCAATGCTTCTTCGCCCTGTCCGGGAACAGGATTTCTCCGCTGGGTCAAATCACATTGCACAATACCGGCACGGAACGGAACCGTTTCAATTTTTTCAGCCCGTTTCAGCAGACGGAATCCGGCAAACAGGGTCATTGCAAGGATCAGCATAGCTGTAACCATCGGCCAGAACCGTTTTCCCCGGATGATATTCGGTAATTGCGGAATCGTCATCGCCAATGCCATATTCATCATGATAACACAGAAACTGACTCCGTAGATCCCTGTAAATTCGCAGATCTGGATCAACGGAATGTTCCGCCATTGTGTTGCCGCAAGGAGATTCCACGGCAAACCGGTGAAGATCCAGGATCTGACCCATTCCAGAACGCACCACAATCCGGCACTGCCAAGAAGAAACAGAATTCCGGCTAATGGTTTGGAAAAGGGCTTCAACTCACTGCAATGAGTTGCGCCTTTCAGGCGGTCTTCTGCTGAAAATTCCAGATTTTTCCGGATCCATGCGGCAAGGCAAGCCCAGATCGCAGTGAATGGTGCCAGTGTAAATGCCATCCCGATGGGCAGGGGGGCAGCAATTTCACGCAGCCAGTAGAATGCCGTAAAGTTCCAGAACCAGCTCCAGGTGAATGATTTCAGAAATGCTGCTCCGGGATTTGAGGTTAAGACAACAAGACAGAGCGGGATCATCCCGATCCATGCCAGCATGTTCCAATCGACTCCCGGAAATGCAAGCGTGAAAAGAGCTCCGCATCCGGCAAGTAAAAGATACTCTGTCAAAATTCCAAGCTTTGTCAGCCGGAACATTCTGATTTTATTCATCATTTAAACACCGCCTTTAAGCAAAAAGTCCGGATCGCAAGATCGTCACTGGCATTGGTTCGCATTGCCCGCAGAAGCGTTTCCGCAAAATCCAGAATATGGTAAAGATAATCAATTTCAGTTTCATTGAGTTTTTCAACAGGGAAGGGGGGCGCAAACAACTCTTTGTTCGGGAGCTGCTCCAGAGGTACTCCCTCACGGTAAAGAATCGCCTGTGCAAAAAATGTGTGCAGACAACTCAGAAATTCATCCCGCAAACGCAAATATTCACAGCTGATCTCTCCGTTGACCCGCTTTTCCAGAAGTTTCTTGCCGGTACTGTCAAGATTTTCGCTGGCATCCAGTTTCGGTTTCCATTTTTCATTCACGATCTTTTCTGCTGTCTCTGAAAGAGCGTTTGCAATGTTCAGCAGAGAGGATGCACAATCCCCCGCAACTGCCAGATTTTTTTTCGCTCCGAACAGAAGATCCGTCAGGATTTCCGGAAGCTGTTCCACTCCGGGAAAACGATAAACACAGGAACTGTCTGTCAATCGCAGGATCTGACATCTGGATCGGGTGGTCGGCAACAGCAGGGACGGATTTCCGCTGGTCAGCACAAACGCACATTTTTCCGGTGGCTCTTCCAGGGTTTTCAGGAATGCGTTCTGAGCCTGTTCTGTCAAACATTCCGCTTCGTGAACGATCCCGAACTTCCATCCGCATTCAGTCATACTGCTGAGATGGAACAACCCTTCAAACCAGCGCATGGTATCCGGATCATTTTCATCTTCCCCGATCTGGATCTTCCGGGCTTTGGAAATGGGGGCAAGAGAGAACATATCCGGGAACGTTCCGTCAAGGATCCTCCGGCAGGAAGGGCATTTTCCGCAAGGTGAAAAATCAGCGTTCGGCGTTTCGCATGACATGAGCGCAAAAATCAGAAGCGGAAATTTCATCCGCCATTCCGGATTGGAAGTGCAGACTAAATATGCGTGTGACATCCGTCCGCAAGATTTTGCATTGCGGAGCGTCTCCATTACAAGCGGAGAAGTTTTTTCAAACAAGTCCCAATCCGAATTCATCACTGACAGCCTTTTTTATATCGTTGGTGATTTCTTCCACTGTTCCGGCGGCAGAAAGAATTCTGAACCGTTCCGGGAACAGTTTTGCACGTTCAAGGAAAGAGTCTCTGATCGCTTTGTGGAATGCCATACCTTCAGAGTCAAAACGGTCATTCTGGTCGATGACTCCGCCATTCCGTCCGCAAGCACGGCGCACCCCGGTTTCCGGATCAATATCCAGCAGGATCGTCATATCCGGAACGATGGTCCGGCAGGCAAACTGATTGATCTGTTCCACAACATCCAGCGGAAGCCCCCGGACATATCCCTGATAAACGGTCGTTGAATCAAAAAAACGGTCGCAGATGACCCATTTCCCTGCAGCCAGAGCCGGTTTGACCGCATACTCGCACATCTGGGAATGACATGCACCGAACAGCAGCAATTCTGTTTCCGGCAGAAGATCTTCTCCGGGCGTTTTCGTCTTCAAAATATTCCGGAGCTGTTCTGCCACAGCGGTTCCTCCGGGAGAACGCAAAAGAAGGACTGGATATCCGGCGTCTTCCAGAGCTTTTGCCAACAACGCCGCCTGGGTCGTTTTTCCGGTTCCTTCGCCGCCTTCCAACGTAATAAATTTTCCTTGCTGCATATCGTAAATTCCTTGTACTTTTCAGTTATCTCAAGCAATATAGCACTGTTCCGGCGGAAATCAATGTTTTTCAGTGAATTTTTAACAAAAAAAAGGACGGCAATCACGCCGTCCTTTGAATTCAGCAAAAACAGAAAACCGTTTACTTGATTTCGATTTCTTTTCCTGCTTCAGCAGCATCATAAAGACCGTTCAGGATCTTCTGGATGACCATACCTTCTTCTGCATCTGCCAGAAGCGGTGTGCCTTTTGTTGCTGCATTGATCCAGTTCTGGAGCTTGTTCTTGAAGAGAACTGTCCAGTTGGCATCGGGGTTGGGGAGGAATCCGGGGGCAATATTTACCATTGTACCGTCCTGGTCAGTGTAAATCGCTGCCGGACGGAAACTTCCGCCGCCTTTGGTTCCCATGAAGGTTACGTTATGAACGTCTTTTTCAATGTGAGCTGCAAAGGAGGATTCGATCTGCATGATCGCACCGTTTTCAAAACGGACCTGACCGATTGCGAGGTCTTCCACGGTGTAGGTCTTGTAATCCCAATCGGGCCACGGACAAACGGTTTCAGCTTTCTTGTTTCCGAGGTAGGTCCAGACATTTCCGCTGATTGCGACCGGCTTGGGCTGACCCATGATGAAGTGAGCCAGTTCGATCATATGAACGCCGATGTCGATCATGGGACCGCCACCCTGAAGTTCTTTCTGACCGAAGACCCCCCAGTTGGGAATCCCTCTCCGGCGGAGAGCCTGAACTTTGACAAACTTGATTTCACCGAATTTTCCTGCTTCGCGGGCACGGATCAGGAATTCTGCATTGTCATGATATCTCTGCTGGAAACCGACAGCCAGTTTGACTTTATTTTTCTTTGCTGCGGCAACCATCTTTTTGCATTCCGCAACGTTCATCGCCATGGGCTTTTCGACCATGACATGAAGTCCTGCGTTACAGGCATCAATAGCGGGTGCGCAGTGAACACCGTTGGGGGTACAAATATCAACAGCATCTAGCTTTTCTTTCTTGATCATCTCTTTCCAATCTTTGTAAAGAGACTTGACGGGGACTCCCCATTCTTTATTCATACGGTCGAGGCATTCCTGTTTGATATCGCAGCCTGCTACGATTTCAACTTCTGGAATATCCTGATAAGCTCTCAAGTGTGCCTGAGAGATTCCTCCGCATCCGATGATCGCAACGCGGAATTTTTTGCCTTTGAATTTCTTTTCTTTCTTCATACCGAGTGAAGTTGTGTCATTTGCCATGATAAATTTTACTCCTGTTTTTTTTGGGGGTATCATAGGAAACTTCCGCTAATATAACCGTTAATAATAACTTTGCAAGTGAAAAACATCAGCAGAATAGAAGAAAATCAAAAAAAATCAATCCGGCAGGGCGATGGAATCTTCCTGAATCGATTTTTTCCGGTATTGCAGCGGCGCAATCCCGGTCATGCGCTTGAAAAAATCTGAAAAATGAAATTGATTGGAAAATCCCATTTCCGCTGAAATTTCGCTGATCCGTAACGAGGTGAAGCGCAGATATCTTTGTGCCGCTTCCAGCCGGATCTTATTCAGATAATCTTTTGCCGTCATTCCTGTTTGCTGCCGGATCAGAGCATTGAATCTGTTCCGGGAGTAACCGCATGATGCTGCCGCTTCACTGACAGAAATATATCGTCCACGGTTCGCTGCAATCGTTTCGTAAACCGTGGAGAGCTGACCGGACAGTTTGCTTTCTTCCTGAAACAGCATCTCAAGAACTCCGGCAAGAAAATGTTCCATCAGAACTTGATAGCGATCCTCTTTCAGCACAACAGCGCCTTCCATTGCCCCGAAAAATTTCGTGGGAAAAGTCGTCTCCATAATCGTCTTGACCGCCTCGGAAATTCCCTTTGTAAAATCATTGGCATGGATCCATTGAACCGTGTTTTTTACTCTGCGGTCTGTCTTGAATTTAAAGGAATAAGAGAGATACGGTTCCGGATATTTCAAACCGTGACGGATACCGGGAGGAAAAATCAGAAGATCACCCGCTCCGGCAGTCAGCTTTCCTTCTTCTGTTCTGAAAATACATTTGCCGGAAATTCCCAGATTGATCTGCCAATACTCGTGACTGTGCATCTCAATGATCTGTCCCGGAGCTCCTTCTGCATAGCCCCAATAATAAAGTTCAACTTTTGCCATTGATCCCTCCTGATTATTAAGATACAACATTTTTTACGGAATTCAACCCGGTATTTTATCGTTTCCGGCTTCTTTTTCTGAAAAATCATCTGATTTTCGCATAAAATAATGAAAAAACAGCTTGATATTTTCTTAACATGTATTATGTTATACTTTGTTAAATTTTTTACAATTACGGAACTGTTTTAATGAATAAGCTTGAGAAAAATGCATTTTTGCTGATCCGCCGGAATTTGGCTGGGACCCGTGCTGAACTCGCCAGAGAACTGGCTGTCAGCCGTCCTACGGCTTCTACCATCGTGGAGCGGTTGCTTGAGTGCGGATTGATCAAGGAGTGCGGAAAAGGAAAATCCACCGGCGGAACGACCCCGATCCTTCTGACTGTCAACAGTAAATCCGCCTATTATATCGGGATCGATTTAGGGTATACTGACCGTATGAGCGCAGTCCTGATCGATAATGCCGGAACGATCGTTGCCGAGTCTGAAACCGGTTTTTCCCGTTCCGATCTCCATGACCTTTCAGAGAAAGCTCTCCTGCTGATCAAAAAAGTTTCCGGCAGAAAAAAAGTCTGCGGGATCGCCGTCGCTCTTTCCGGAATCGTTGATGAAAAAACAATGTCCGTTACAAAAAGTATCAATCCTTTCCATTGCGGAAGAGTTGTGCCGGAATTGCTTGAGCATGTGACGGGGTTGCCTGTTACGATCTGGAACCGTTCCCGTGCGGCGGCTGTTTCAGAAGCTTTCGGCGGGGCAGGGGACAAGGAAAAGGATTTTGCCCTGATCTCTCTCGGTGCAAGTATCGGTTCCGCTTTCTGGTGCGATGGCAAAATTTTTGAAGGGCGTCACTCCTCTGCCGGTGAAATCAGAAATGTACGTTTGAATTGCGGTTTGAGATTTGAAGATGCTCTTTCGCTTACCCGTATCAAAGCCTGTGGGACAGACAGCATTCTTGCATTGTGTGCCGATGGCTTGGAGCAGGTGCTTTCCATCATGGATCTTGAGTTGCTTATTCTTTCCGGAAGATTTGCTGATTTTTCACCGGATTTCGCTGAAAAACTGGAAGCTGTCCTGAAAAAAGATTATCCTGTCCGTGTACGATCCGCCCGGTTCGGCAGAAACAGTGCCGCCCGCGGTGCCGCATTCCGGATGGGGGAAATGATGATATAAAACCAAACCAATCACATAAGGAGAAAAAACAATGAATCTCATGATCTGCAAAGACAAGCAGGAATGCGGCGCAGAAGCTGCAAAATTCGGTGCAGAACGCATCCGTCAGGCTATCGCTGAAAAAGGCGAATGCCGTATCATCCTCGCAACCGGTGCAAGCCAGTTTGAAATGCAGGAAGCTCTGCTGAAAGAACCCGGAATCGACTGGACAAAAGTCACAATGTTCCACCTTGACGAATATGTCGGACTTCCTGTCTCCCATCCCGCAAGTTTCCGCAAGTATCTGACCGAACGTTTCGTGGAAAAACTGCCCGTCAAGATGAAAGAAGTCAACCTCGTCAACGGCGAAGCGGAAGACCTCCGTGCGTTCTGTGATGAACTCGGTGCAAAACTCCAGGAAAAGCCCATCGACGTTGCATTCATCGGTATCGGCGAAAACGGTCACATCGCATTCAACGATCCCCCGGCTGATTTCGACACCGAAACTCCCTATCTCGTTGTAAATCTCGATGAAGTCTGCCGCAAACAGCAGCTCGGCGAAGGCTGGTTCCCGACTCTCGAAGATGTGCCCAAACAGGCAATCTCCATGAGCGTCCGCCAGATCATGAAGGCAAACACCATCGTCAACACCGTCCCCGATGCACGCAAGGCTTACGCTGTCAGAATCACTTTTGAAGGCGAACTCTGCCCCGAACATCCCGCATCTGTGATCCGTCTGCACAAAGATTGCCGTACCTTCTGTGATGTTCCTGCTGCAGCTGAACTCAGCAAATTTACACGGGATCTCTGCACCAAAAAGTAAGGTGAATCATGTCAGATAACATTCGTTATGTTGATCTCCAGATCAACGGCTATATGGGAGTGGATTTTTCCGCTCCCGACCTGACGGAAGATCAGTTTCTGAAAACAGCCGATCATATTTTTGCATCCGGAACTTATCTGTTTCTGCCTACGATCGTGACCAGCTCCCGTGAAGTTTATCTCCGGAATCTGGGTGTGATGTACCATGCGGCTGAAACTCACGGTTTGCTGGAACAGATCCCCGGCGCACATTTGGAAGGACCGTTCATTTCCCCGAAACCGGGTGCTGTCGGTGCCCATATCCCGGAATATGTTCAGGCTCCCAATGCAGCATTTTTTGATGATATCATGGAGCGTTCCAACGGTTATGTTCAGCTTTTGACCGTTGCGGCAGAAGTTCCCGGCATGGATGAATTTATCTCCCATGTCGTTTCCAAAGGCGTGGTTGTCTCCTGCGGACACCAGCTTGCAGAACTGGAAGATATGGAACGTGCCGCCAAAGCCGGAGCAAAACTCCTGACACATCTCGGAAACGGCTGTCCGAATATGATCAACCGTCATAAGAACATGATCTGGTCCGGAATGGCTTGCGATGATTTGACCGCAATGATCATTACGGATGGACACCATCTTCCTGCGGAAGTGATCAAATGTATTGTCCGTGCCAAAGGTGTGGATAATGTGATCGTGACCAGCGATGCAGCACCGATTGCCGGCTTTGCTCCGGGACGTTACAACTGCTGGAACAACGATGCGATTCTGGAACCCAACGGAAAATTCCACAATCCGGAAAAAGGATGTCTTGTGGGATCTTCCTACTCTCAGAAAAAATGTGCAGACTTCCTCCGCACATTGGATTTTGTGACAGAAGAAGATATTGTCAAAATGACAAGTCTCAATCCTCTGAAGATGATCGGAAGAGCATAATCTCCGATTCCGAAAAAGAAAATGGAACAGTCTCCGAAAATGGCGGCTGTTCCATTTTTTTGCTTTTTACTTCTCGTTCTTTTTGAGTTTTTGTTCCAGCATTTTCAAATTTTTAAGATACAGTTGTGTTGTCGGATGTTGTTCACCCAGACTCTTTTTGGCAATCTCACAGGCTTTTTTCAGATGTTTATGCGCATTTTCGTAATCCTTTTTTCGGTAAAATACCATCCCAATGTTGTTATAAGCCTGTGCGATCTCAGGATGATTTTCCGGCAGAACCAATTCATAGATCTTTAACGCCGTTTGAAAGCTTTTTAATGCAGTTCGAATGGTTTGTGCGACATAACCTATTCCAAAGCATTCGATGCACACTAATCCCCCAATACTGCCACGTCCGCTACATTTGTAGCAAACTTTGTTATTGTACGCTATCCCAATGTTGTTATAAATTGAAGCTATAGATGGATGATTTTCTGGTAAGGTTTTCTTCAAGATCGCCAAGGCTTTCTGATAGTATTCCAGCGCAGCGGTATAATTTCCCTGATTAGAATACACCAACCCGATATTGTTATAGCTTAGGGCGATGTCAGGATGATTTCCCGGCAAGATTTTCTTGAAAATTGCCAAGGCTTTCTGATAGTATTCCAGCGCAGTGTTTAAATTCCCCTGATTAGAATACACTCTCCCGATGTCATAGTAACTAGAGGCGATAGCTTGAGAATCATCCGGCAGAATTTTCTTCTGTATATCTAAAGCTTTCTTGTAGTATTCCAATGCATCAGCATATTTCCCCTGATCGGCGTACATCTTCCCGATGAAATTTAATTGGGAAGCTTCACTCTGTTTCTTTATGATGTCCGCTTGTCGTTTTGCTTCAGCTTCATTTTTCTTTGCGATATCCGCTTGCCGTCTGGCTTCTTTTTCGCCAGCTATTGCACGTTTCTCATTTTCTTCTGCCTTTTTTCTCAAGGCATCGGTTTCCTGTGCAATCTCTATCATCCTGGCGGTTTCTGCTTCAGCAAGAAGTTTTCCTTTCTGAGCGATCAGAGCCCAGCCTGCCAAGCCGATAAAGATCAAAAGTGTAACGATTGCGATGAACACGCATTTCTGATAAAAACGGATTCGTTCTGCATCAATAGATGTTTTAATATTCTCCCGTTTTACATGCAGCATATAACTGATGGCTTGGATCAATCCGTTTTGCCAGCCCTGCCGTTCTGTTTCTCCATCATCAGGAAGCATTCGCGGCAGGTTTCGACTACGGATTTCTCTGCAATTGATTCCCGGTGGAAGACATTCATCTTGATCTCCATTTCCGGGGATTCCTTTGAAAATGACAGGAACAATTAATCCGAGATCGTTATTGTGAGTTTCCAAAAAGTAAAGAATTTCTTCATTGACCCACTTGGATCCCGCAGCTTCCGGAGAGCAGATAACGATCAGATATTTTGACGTTTCCAAAGCCTGTTTTATGTCATCGGAAAAGTTGTTTTCTGAAACTTCCAAATCCCGCTTGTCCCTGAATACCGGTCTCAGATACTTTTTATCTGATGGAAGATGGCTTGCCGGTATTTTTGATGACGGAATCCGGAATTTTTCAAATCCTCTATGCAAAAATGCTGCAACCTTGGAATTTTTTCTGGAATAACTGATAAAAGCATAATATTTGTACTCAGCCGGGGGACACATAATCTTATAACTCCATAAAATTAAGAATTTTCTATTACCATATACTCCGTGTGCCAATAATTCAAGTTTTTTAACCAAAAAAACATTAAATTAACAGAGGAAATTTCAAAAGTCTTCAAAAATGGCAGAAAATTCTTGTTGCGATCTGCAAATGGAGCGTTTTCGATGGTTGCTCTTCCCCCTTCGCTGAAGCTATGGAGGACAAGCTGGGTAGCCACGCTCAAACTACAATTTCCAACTCATCATCAATCTTTTTTCAGCCAAATTTTGCCGGACTTTTGAAATTACCTCAATAAAAAAAGAGAAAAAAATCGTTTTTTTCAAACATTATCCGTTTTTTCTTTCATTTTTGATTGGAAATGTACATGGAGTGGGTGTAGATTACAGTGATAAAGAATTTATATAAGAAAGGGTTTTCTGTATGAAAACTTCAGATAGACTTGAAATACTGGTTTCGACAGTCAGTCTCGGCTGTGTGAAAAATTTTGTCGATACAGAAGTTGCAGCCGGATCTTTGCTGCGGATGGGAATCGGTTTGACCGGAGATGATGCCGAAGCAAATGTTATGCTCATCAATACTTGTGCGTTCATTGAAAGCGCAAGAGCTGAATCATTCCAGACACTTGATTATGCTGTGGCTTGGAAACAACTCGTTCCCGGACGGAAAATCGTTGTCGCCGGATGTCTGGTGGAATGGAAAGGCTTTGCGGATGTGAAAAAGAGTTATCCGGAAGTCGACCTCTGGACCCGTGTGGATTCCGTCGCCGCAATGGGCGAAAAAATCCTCGGACTTTTCACCGGAAAGAAAAATACGGAGCCGAAAGGAAAGCCGACTTATCTTTACGATGACAAGACAGACCGTATTCTTCTTACCCCCGGACATTACGGCTATCTGAAAATCTGCGACGGCTGCAATAACTGCTGTACTTATTGTGCTATTCCTTCCATCCGCGGAGATTTACGGAGCCGTACAGAAAAATCTGTGATCCGTGAGGCTCAGAGTCTGCTGGATAACGGAGTGAAAGAGTTGATCGTGATCGCTCAGGATATCGGTGCATTCGGAATGGATCGGGGCGAAAAAGATTCTCTGGCAAAGCTTGTGGAAAAATTGGACCGTCTTGACGGTGATTTCCTGCTGCGGCTGCTCTATCTTCACCCCGCCCGTGTAACGGATCGTCTCTGCGGCGTTCTTTCCGATTGCCGTCACCTTGCACGCTGTATTGAGATGCCGCTTCAGCATATTTCCGATTCTGTTCTGCTGCGGATGGGACGCAAGATCGGAGAAGCTGAGACCCGTAAAGCGGTTGAGATGATCTCCCGTTCCGGCTGTGCGATCCGTACAACATTTATGCTCGGCTTCCCCGGCGAAACAGCTGAAGATTTCCGGAAATTGTATGATTTTACGGAAGAACAGCGTTTTGCCCGGATGGGTGCATTTGTTTATTCTCCGGAGCAGGGGACACCTGCGGCAGTGATGCCGGATCAGGTTTCTGCAGTGACTGCGAAACGGAGATATGGAAAATTGATGCGTCTCCAGCAGGAGATTTCATACGAAGCGAATAAAGCATTGGTCGGGGGGCTTGTGAAAGTTATTTTTGATCAGTCTCCCTGCAAAGGAAAAGCACTGGCACGAACTGTTTTCGATGCACCGGATATTGATAATGAAGTGATTGTCAGCAAGTGTCCGGCATGGATCGGAGCAGGAACGATTGCGGATGTTTTGGTTAAAGATGCTGATGCTTATGGTTTAAAAGCTGTTTTTCATCAAGGAGGTAATATATGAAAATGTTGAGTTTCAGAATGATTCCGAATTATCTGACAATGAGCCGGATTGTCCTGATTTTCGTGTTTGTGATTCTGGCAAATATCCGGTCGGATATGCCGGGATTCTTCATCCCGCAGGTCAGTGATACTGTTGCTGATTATTGCCATATTATCGCTTATGTCGTTGCGATTCTGGCAGCGTTGACTGACTTTTTTGACGGTTTTCTTGCCCGGAAATTCCATTTGGAAAGTGACTTCGGCAGATTGATGGACCCGCTGGCTGATAAGATTTTCGTTGTGGGAACATTTGTCACCATGGCTGAATTCATGCTGATGCCCGGCTGGATCATCATCGTTGTGTTGACCCGTGAATTTATGGTTACAGGGCTGCGGATGCTTGCCACAAAGAAGGGAATCGTGATTTCTGCGGATAAGTGGGGCAAACTCAAGACGACGCTCCAGATGATCGTTCTTGCGATCGGTGGTTTTGCCTGGGCATTCGGTGAAAAAGTCGGGTTTACTCTGGTTGATACGAAATATTGGAAATACTGGTATATGCTCCTGCTGTTGATGACCTTTGTTACACTGGCATCCGGAGTTGGATACTTTATTAAAAACCAGAAAATTTTTGAGGATTGTGAGTGAATCTGAACAGGAGACAATCAGACTCAGTACATCCGGCGGAGGAACAGACTCTTTCCGGAGCGTTTCTTGTTGGTTTTTCCGGCATGGGACAGACTGCTGCTGAAACCCGGGAGTATCTGGAAGAGCTTTCAGAGCTTGTTCATACTCTCGGTTACTCCACTTGCGGAGAACTGATTGCCAATGTCCGTACACCCGAAGCCCGCTATTATGTCGGCAGTGGGAAAGCTGAAGAGATCCGTGACGGAGCCAACCAGGCGAATGCGGAAGTTGTTGTTTTTGACTCGGAACTGAGTGCATCCCAGCAGCGTAATATGGAAAAACTCTGCGGGAAAAAAGTTCTTGACCGGCAGGAAGTCATTCTTGATATTTTTGCGGAGCGTGCGATCACAAAAGAAGCTGTTCTGCAGGTGGAACTTGCCCGGAATAAATATTTCCTGCCCCGTTTGACCAGAGCCTGGAGTCACCTGGCTCGTCAGCGCGGAGGTGTTGGCGGAACCCGCGGAGAAGGGGAAAAACAGCTGGAATATGACAAACGTGCAGTCCGTCAGAAAATCACAAAACTGGAAGAGGAGCTTGCCATTGTCAGAAAACAGCGCAACGAGCAGCGGAAGGGGCGTGTCCGCGGGCGTGTTCCCCAGGCGGCGATCGTCGGTTATACCAATGCCGGAAAATCCTCTCTCCTGAATAAATTGACCGGTGCAGATGCTTATGTGAAAGATCAATTGTTTGCGACACTGGACCCCACGACCCGGCGGCTGCCCATGCCGAATTCTGCAACTCTTCTGCTGACAGATACAGTGGGGTTTGTCCGGAAACTGCCTCATGCGCTGGTTGAGGCATTTAAATCCACGTTGGAAGAAGCTGTATTGGCGGATTTTCTTGTTCTTGTGCTTGATGCTTCCAGTCCGAATGTGGAAAGTCATCGGGAAACGACTCTCGGTGTTCTTGCGGAACTCGGTGCTGTTGACAAACCGGTTTTGACGGTTTTCAATAAATGTGACCGGGAAATCGATCCATCTGTAATGGCGCGGTTGAAAGCAGCTGCGCCCAATGGTGTTTCTGTCTCCTGTGCCACCGGTGAAGGGATGGATGAATTGTTTGAAGCCCTTCAATCTTACATGAAAAAGTGTTCTTCGATCCACGATCTGGCAATCCCGCCGGAACGTTCGGATCTTGTTTCCCTTATCCATGCCAAAGGCTCCCTGATTTCAGGTAAATATATGGATGACGGGACTTATATTTGTGCAGCGGGACTTCCTGATTTCTTACTGGAAAAGTTCCGTCCTTTCTTTACTGATGGAAAAATAACAACGGAGGTTGCAATATGAGAATGTCAAAGATGGCATGTTTAGGGGCATTGTTATTGATGCCGTTCCTGGGGATGGCTCAGGAAATAGACTTGTGGGATACCTGGCGTCAGGGCTTTGAAAAATATGAAGCTGCAGAGGCTGCATTCAAGAATAAAAAAATGGATACGGCTCTCAAATTATATAAAGAGTCTCATGAAATATTCCAGAAGATCCGCAAGGCATCTCCGGATTGGAACAAAGATGTTGTTGCTTACCGGATCTCTCTCTGTGACAGAAAGATCAAAACGATCAAAGTTCCGGTACGCCGTCCGGTGGTCGTTGAAAAGCCGCGCAGGGATGAACTTGCCAAGCTGAACAGAGAAATCGAAGCCTTGAAAAAACAGCTTCGTCAGACCCGTATTGAGCTGATCGATGCAAAGAATGCCGCTGACCGCAATGCTCTCTCCGAAAAACAGATCAAGAAATTAATGTCGGAAAATTCTGTTCTGGAGAAAAAAATTGCCGCACAGGGCGCAACGATCTCCTCTTTGAAAGCAGATCTTGTGAGAGCGGATAAATCTCAACAGTACCAGAAACAGCTCTTGCAAGCCAAGACTGACATTGAAAAAATCAATCAGGATAAAGAGCGTCTGAAAAAAGATTTGGAAGCGATGAAGAAGCGTTCCCAGAAATATCAGGATCTGAGAAACAAGGCTGAATCAAAGCTGTTCCGTTTGGAAAAACAGTTGGCTGAACTCAATGAACGTAAGAAAGAGATTGAAGTCCTTTCTGCAGAAAATAAAAAATTGGCAGGAGCTTTGAATCAGGCTTCAGACAAGCTGAAAGAAGCTGACCGGAAGATAGAATCCATTCAGAAAAGCAATGCTGCCCTTCATGACAAAATCACCGATTTGGAAAGTGGAAAGATCGTATTGTCTTCCGAAAAGAAACTCCGGGATGATCTTTCTGCCGAAAAGAGTGCTTCTGCAGCAGTAAAGGCTTCTCTTGAAAAAGCCAATAAAGAAAATCAGAAATTGCTTGCCGATCTGGAAAAACTCCGTGCTGAAAACAGAAAAATCGTGCTTGATCTTGTGAAAACAACGGAAAACGTTGCAAAAGCCCGCAATGAAAACAATGAAATGCAGAAAAAGCTGGACGAACTGAATCGTCAGCTCGCAACGTCCAAGGTGCTTGCAGCTGAAAATGCTGAGCTGAAAAAGAATATCAGGGAAGTTTCTAAAAAATATGAGGAATCCCGTGAAGTCGCTGAAAAGGTGCTTTCTGCAAAAGTCAAGGAGCTGACCACCGAACTGGAAAATGCAAAAGTCAGAAACAATTATATGTCTGAACGTTTGCGCCGGACAGAAGAAGGTATGAAGGGTGCCAGTTCCCGGATGCAGCAGACAATTACCAAACTGGAAGAAGAAAAAGCGATCATGCGCCAGTCTTCTGTTATGACAAAGCATGAGCTGAGCAAAGTTAAGAGTGCCCTTGAAAAGCTGACGATTGAATATGATGCTTTGAAGAAAGAGTTTGATGCGCTTAATGCCAAAGCTGCGAAGGCTCCCGAAAAGAAAGTTGAGACCGAAAAGAAGGTCGTCATAGAAAAGAAGATCGTCGTTGAAAAAGTCCCGGTCATCGAAAAGAAAGTCGTGATCGAGAAAGTGCCGGTTGTTGAAAAGAAGACTGTTGTTGAGAAAGTGCCTGCAGTTGAAAAAGGCATGACACCTGCGGTTGCAATCAACAAGGAAATGGAAGCCAAACTGGCAAAACTCTCCGGAGAAATCAAACGCTTGACCGGTGAACTCGACCGATTGAAGAGGGAAAATGCCAATTACCGGATCCAGCTTTCTGCTTATGACAAGGTCGTAGAAGAAAACAAAGAACTCCGTTCCGGTCAGGTCACTGCAAATAAGAAACTTGCCGAAAACGAAGCAGCACGGATCGCTAATCTTGAAAAGATCCGTTCTCTCAACAGCAAACTTGCCGAACTCGAAGCGGCGGTTAAAACAGCCCGTGAAACCATTTCCAATAAGGATGCCGTCATTGCTGCTAATGCGAAACAGTTGAACGAGTCTGTTTCTCTTCTGAAAAAACAGTTGATCGCAGCTCAGAATGCGGAAGTCAAAGTCCGCAAAGAGCTTGAACTCCTGAAGATGGAATATTCCGATCTGGAAAAGAAACTTGCCAATACCGTTTCCAGCGACTCCCTGAAAACTGTTAAAGGTGAGGTCCAGAGATTGATCAAGGATATTGCCGAACTCCGGAGAGCAAAAGCTGAAACAGAAGCCTCTCTGAAAGCCTCCGAAGATCTTGTAAAACTCCAGAACAAACGTCTTGCAGAATATGCAAAAGAGATCAATCCGGATGCAAAAAATCAGATCAGCAAACTGACCGCTGCTGTTGCAGAACTTCAGGAAGCGAAGATCCAGTATGAGTTCCTTCTCCGTGAATTGAGAGAACGTGTAAAGACGCTGAACGAAGACAATAAAGAGCTGAAACAGGCAAATATCGCTTTGCGTGTGGCTTCCGCAGAACTGAAAGTCAAACCGGCAGAATATCAGAAAACCATTGCCGATCTGCAGCAGAAAAATGAAAATCTGCGGAATCTTAACAAAACCAGTGCGGAACAGAATATCAAGCTTACCGAAAAAACAAAAGCAGATGCGAAGAAGATCGAAAATCTCTGTAAAGAGATCGATGCTGCCAACCTGCTTGTTCAGCGGTATCGCAAAGAACTGAATGAATGGGGCGAACTTCCCAAAGTCAATTCTGCAGAAGAAATCGCAAAGAAAAATCAGGCAATCGACTCCCTTGTTCAGGAAACCGATGAACTCCGGAAAGAAAGAGATATGCTCAAGACAGAGTTGACTCTTTCCAAGGATCATGTTATCAAGTATAAGAGACTTGCAAAGGATATCGAAGCCAACCTTCAGATGACCCGTTCCGTCCTTGCCAGAGTTCAGAATGCGCTTGCCCGTCATACTTCCGCGGTGGAAGTGGAAAAACTGGTTGCCCAGCAGTATGAATTCAAGAGAGGCGAATTCGGTCCTGTCGCATCCATTGATGAAGTTCAGAAAGAAGTCGCAAAAATCAAGGATGAAGAAACTCCGAAATTCTCTGCAGAAGAGGCTGCACAACGGGAAAAAGAGTATAAAGCTTTAATGCAGAAAGGTCTGCAGGCTGAACGGAAAAAAGATTATTCCGAAGCTCTTGCACAGTACTGGCGCGCAACAAGTTTCTGTGCCGACGGTGCAGAAGTTCAAAAAGCTCTCGCCAGAGTTTATCTTGCAAGACGTGATTTCGTAAATGCCAGAGATCATTACAGAACTGCTGTTCTGAAACACAAGCTGAAACGTGATCCGGACTTTGAAGAAAAGCTGATCGCGCTTGCTCAGGAACTTGCTGCAGAGCAGAATGACAAAGCCAAAAAATTAAAGAAATAAAAGAGGTTCGTTATGTTTGGTCAATTAGGGGAACTTGCAGGTCTCATGAAAAAAATGAGTGAGATGCAATCCAAAATGAAGCAGATCAAGAAGGATCTGGAAAACTTGAGTGTTACCGGAAGCAGCAGAAACGGTGCTGTGCAGATCACTATCTCCGGAGATATGAGCGTGGTCAGAAATGTTCATATTGCAGATGATTTACCAGCATCAGAAATGGAAATTTCTGTGAAAGAAGCCGTTGAAAACGTTCTTTACAATGCAAAAATGGAAAGTGCAAAACGCCTGTCCGAAGCAACAGGCGGAATGGATCTTTCCGCTTTGGGATTACAATGAATCCGATCAGAGACAACTCAAATGAACTTTACCCGGATGCATTCCTGAATTTGATCGAACTCCTCCGGGGTTTGCCCGGTGTGGGAAAGCGTTCCGCAGAACGGATGGCGATGCAGCTGTACAAGTGGAACGACTCCCGGCTGGCTGCTCTTTCCGGTATTCTTGCCGATCTGCATGAGAAGATCGGAACCTGTCCGGAGTGCGGTGCAATGTCATCCGGGAAAGATGCTTTGTGTCCGGTTTGTGCTTCTCCGAAGCGCGACCGTTCCATTATTTGTGTTGTGGAAGATTTTACGCAGCTGCGAACCATTGAAGCCGGCGGGACTTACCGCGGGCTTTATCATATTTTGGGCGGGAAACTTGCTCCGCTGGAGGGGCGTACCGCTGAAAGTCTCACGATCCCGGCATTGCTGAAACGGTTGGCTGACGGTTCTGTAAATGAGGTGATCCTTGCTCTCTGTCCCGATGTTGAGGGCAGGGCGACAGAGGTTTATCTGACCGGGATCCTGAAAGAGAATACATCTTTGAAAATCAGCCGTTTAGCGCAGGGTTTACCTGCCGGAGCGGATATCAGTTTTGCTGATGCAGCGACAATTTCAGCGGCATTGAGCGGACGCCGTCCGGTGGAATGAAATAAAATTATAAATTCAATATCAACAGAGAGGAGCAAGTACGATGAAGAGAAGAAAAATCACATCAGTCGAACAGCCGTCCACCTGCAGGTGGGTAAAGCACCAGTGCTTTACTTTGATAGAACTGTTAGTGGTGATCGCAATTATTGCGATTCTTGCCGGAATGCTGCTGCCCGCATTGAACAATGCAAGGGCGAAAGGACAGCAGAACAACTGTTTGAGCAACATCAAGCAGATGGGCGTTTACTATATGCAATATGCTACGGATAATGATGATATGGGATTATCAGCTTATCACTCTTATGGCGGGAAATCCAATGCCGGTCATTGGTATGTTCAGTCCAGTCTGTTCAATGCATACAAAATCAAAGAAGATAAAAAACTGACTTGCTGTCCGGTTTCCAGAACTGTTATTGACCGTGTAAAAGCCTCTTTGAATGTGAGCTGGATCGGTTTTACTTACGGACTCAACAACCATGCGATCCAAGGTCAGACAACCCAGTATTATCACAAGGCAAGAGCAAAACTCAGTAAGATCGTTGCACCTTCCAGAGGTGCTCATTCCGTTGAGAACTGGGGACATGCAGTCTGGTCTGTTGCAGAAGGTGTTGCGAACAAAACTCTGGATAGTAATGTACTGCAAACAAATTATATCCATAACAGATCTGCCAATGTTGTCTTTTTCGATGGTCATGCTGAAAATCGGGGATTTTATGAAATCCCGTCATATGAAGCCTTCGGGAAAGCTCAGTCTACAAATAATAATACCTGGTTTGTCCGTGGTGAAGCTCCGGATAAACGGCAGGGAACAATTGCCGGTCTTTAATTTAGAATATAAGGAGATAATAACTTGAAACGTTTGTTGTTTTCGGTTGGATTGCTGATCCTTCCGTGTTTGTTCGGTCAGATGCGGGAACTTTCCTTCTATGAAGTTCGCCCCCGCAATGGTGAAATCGTTATTGACGGAAAACTGGATGAAGCTGTATGGAAAAATATTCCGGTTCATGGAAATTACTATGAATACTGGAAAAACAATCCCGGTCCCGGTGCATTAAAAACCTCTTACCGGATGGTTTACGATGAAAAAGGGCTTTATATGGCAGTCGTAAATTATGAAGATAATATTCCTGCACTCAAACGGTCCATTACCGAATATGACAATGGAAATATCTGGATGGATGACTGCGGAGAATTTTATTTTGACCCTGCGGCGGATGGAATCGGTTACACCAAGTTCACCATCAATGCCAACGGTGCTTTTGCTGATATGCGCCGTCAGGATACCGCAGTTACTCTGAATGACTGGAACGGGATCGGAACGATGACAGCCGCGTCTGTCGGCAAGGATTCCTGGACGATCGAAGCCTTTTTCCCGTGGGATGACCTGAACGGTGTCCCGCAGGTCGGAACGCTCTGGCAGTTCTGTCATGCCCGTTTCTCCTGGACAAACAAGTTCCGTGGTATGACTTCCTCCCCCGGTGGAAACTACAATGCGACCGACAAGTTCGGCTATCTCTATTTTTCTGATGGAAAGACGAAACTTGATCCGGAAAAAATCGGACTTTTGCTTCAGACCAAAGCTGCTGTTCCCTGGTGCATTCCCTGCGGAGATGTTCTCGTCAGCTGTACCGGATCTCTGCTGAAACTGGATTCTCTCAGCGAGCTGCTGAAAGAAGAGAATGACAAATACCGTCTGTTTATGCTTGAAATCGAAACACTTGACAAAGCTTCTTCAGCGAAAGATCTTGCAAAGATCCGTAAAGAACTTTCAGCGGTAAAAAAAGCTGACAACATGTCCCGTTACCGGA
>SUVT01000044.1 GCA_015061845.1 Lentisphaerota bacterium | reverse complement strand
CCCCCTACTGTTTTTGTTGGACACTTAACAATAGGGGCAATGTCGGTCTTTTTCAATTCCGTATTTCTGTTTTATTTGATTTTCTACTCATTTTTGTCACAAACCGTCGATGAACCATCTGAATGTTCTGAAAAAAGCTCATGTGGTGGAATCGGAAAAACGCGGCAAACATGTTTTCTACAAACTTGTTTATAACTGCATCCCCTGGCTCATAGACTGTATGAAAGTCCGCAATGAAGTACTGCATCTTTCCAGAGCAGAACAGCTTGCTGTCGCAGAAAAACAGAGACAGGATCTTATTTCCCATCTGAAATCTCTTCCGTTGGAATGATTTTTTAAAACCTGACATTTTAGTATTTTGTGTAATATTAATACAAATAATAAAACAAGTGGCTGCTGCAATACATTAGTTTTTGCAACAGCCACTTCATGGTTCTTTATCTTCAGGTTTTGCAACAGACCCACTGTTTTTTACTGTGCAATGTCCGGTAAGGTCCGGAGGGATTTTTCAATCTCTTCCCCGGAAAGAGAAGATTCTGAAAGTGTTCCGTCATTGAATTTTCCATAGGCGGGCATATCGAAATATCCGGTTCCAGTCAAACCGAAGACGATTGTTTCCGCACGGTTTTCACGTTTGCAGCGCAAAGCCTCATTGATTGCAGTACAAATCGCATGACTGCTTTCCGGTGCGGGGAGGATCCCCTCCACCCGGGCGAACTCTACAGCCGCTTTGAACACATCTGATTGCGGAACAGCAGTCGCCTCAATGACTTTGTCATGATACAGCTGTGAAATGATGGAGTTCATTCCGTGGTAACGCAATCCGCCGCTGTGAATTGCCGACGGCATGAATCCGCTGCCCAGCGAGTACATTTTTGCCAGCGGACAGATCTTTCCGGTGTCGCAGTAATCATAGACAAACTTTCCCCGGGTCAAACTGGGACACGCCTCCGGTTCAACAGCAATCAAACGGTAACTCCGTTCTCCCCGCAGCATTTCACCGGCAAAGGGTGCGATCAGACCGCCCAGGTTGGAACCGCCTCCGGCACAGCCGATGATCACATCGGGCTTGATCCCGTATTTTTCCAACGCTGTTTTCGTTTCCAAACCGATCACACTCTGGTGCAGTACCACCTGATTCAGAACGGAACCGAGGACGTAACGGTAACCTTCTGTGTTCAAGGCAGTTTCCACGGCTTCTGAAACAGCGCAGCCCAAACTTCCCGGCGTTTCCGGATACTCTTTCAGAATCTTTTTTCCGACCTCTGTTGTCCGGGAAGGAGATGGAATAACGGATGCACCGTAAGTTCTCATTACTTCCCGCCGGAACGGTTTCTGTTCGTAGGAACACTTGACCATGAACACCCGGCATTCCAAACCGTAAAAAGCACACGCCATGGAAAGAGCGGTTCCCCATTGTCCGGCACCGGTTTCTGTGGTTACGCCTTTCAAGCCCTGCTGTTTTGCATAGTAAGCCTGCGCAATGGCAGAGTTGAGTTTGTGACTTCCGGAAGTGTTGTTTCCCTCGAACTTGTAGAAAATTTTTGCCGGAGTATCCAGCATCTTTTCCAGAAATTCTGCATGGATCAACGGAGCCGGACGGTACATCCTGTAAAAATTACGGACATCTTCCGGGATGGGGATCAGGCGGTTCGTTTCATCCATCTCCTGCGCCGCAGTTTCTCTGCAGAACACCTTTTCCAACGCCCTTGCTGTTACGGGTTCCATTGTGACAGGATCCAGCAGCGGAGCGATTTTCCCCGGCATGTCTGCCCGCATGTTATACCAATTCCGGGGAAGTTCCTTCTCTGCGAGAATGATCTTGTACGGAATCTCCCTGTTTTCTGTGTTGTTTTTCATTTCTGACTCCTTGTGTAAAAAAATAAACCCCGTTCGGTTGATTCCGGACGGGGTAATAAAAAAAGCGGATCAAACACCATGTTCAATCCGCCGATCTGACAATTTTATTTATCTATGCACAAACGAAGATGCCCCGGCGGAATTACCACCGGCGCCACCAGCAAAAAGATGAAAAATTGTGAATTTCGTTTCTCATAATAGAAAAAATATAACACAGCTTTTTTGATTTGTCAAGCAGGAATTATTTTTTTCTGCCGTTTTTTCAGAATGGCAAGAAATAGTTCCGCATTTTTTGAAGTATTGTCAGCAGCACGGATCACATAAAGTGGGATTTCCGGGATTTTTCCGGTGAAGGAACGGTAACAGATCCGGTCCCCGAAAACACCACGGTAAGATTCGGAAACAACAGCCACGCCCAGGTTTCCGGCGACCATCCGCAATGCTGTGTAAGTATTGTAAATTTCCATGTCGACCCGGGGAACAAAATTGCCATGTTCCCGGAAAAAGTTATCAAGATAATACCGCAGAGAGCTGGAGGTTCGTTCCGGAACCATGATGAAGGATTCGTTTCTCAACACCGATGGAGGAAAATCTTCCGCAGTTGCCAGCGGATGTCCGGACGGGAGCGCAATCACCAGTTTATCGTTCCACAAATGTTCACAAACAAGAGTGTCATCATAAGAAATATTCGGCATGGACCGGAGGAATGCAATATCCAGAGAGTGCTGCCGGACACGATCCGGCAAACCGGCACTGGTTGCATCCACGATTTCGATCACGAGTTCCGGAAAACGGGAACGCAACTCCCGCAGGGATCGGGAAAAATCCGGAGTTTCAATGGCAGAAGAGATTGCCCCGATCGCCAGTTTCCCGCAACCTCCCTGTTTGGCACTCTGCGCCAGATTCACTGCACGTTCCGCCGACCGCAGGGTCTTTTCTGCTTCAATAGCAAAGACCCGTCCGGCATCGGTCAACTCGATTTTCCACTTATTGCTCCGGGAGAACAATTTCACGCCCAGTTCCTGTTCCAATGCCGCAATTTGACGGCTCAATGCAGGTTGGGTGACTTTGAGTTTTTCCGCAGCCCGTGCAAAATGAAGTTCCCGGGCTGTTTCCAAAAAATATTTGAGATGTCTCAACTCCATCTTTTCTGTATCCTTGATAATTTCTAGTAATCAAAATTGATATGAATAATATATTGATATTTATGAATTAATCAAGTATATTATTGCAGAAAATCATAGAGGAAGGGGTATTTTTTATGGATTTGAATCAACTGAAACAGACTGTAAAAGAGGAATTTTCCGGTTTACAGGAAGAACTGAAAACTTTGGCACTGGATCTTTGGGAACACCCGGAAATGGCGTGGAAAGAAGAGTATTCCTCTCAGAAACTGTGCGATTTTCTTACAGAACACCAAATCCAAACCTCAAAGGGCTATTGCGGTTTTCCGACAGCTTTCCGCAGCGAGGTCAGCAATAAAAACGGAAAAACCTTCGCCTTTGCCTGTGAATATGATGCTCTGAAACCGGGTCATGCCTGCGGACACAACCTGATCGCAGCCTGTTCTGTTGGAGCTATGATCGCAGCATCCCGGATCATGAAAAAATTTGATTTGCCCGGACGGCTGGTGATTCTCGGAACCCCTGCAGAAGAATCCGGAGCCGGGAAAGTACACCTCATGAAGCATAACGTTCTGGATGGAATCGATGCCGTGATGATGGCGCATCCGGGGAAATGCACGATCCCGGACCGCGGAAGTCTGGCGATCCGCCGTTACGATGTCACTTTTCACGGTGTTTCCTCCCACGCTTCCGGTTCACCGGAGCTTGGTGTCAATGCTTTGGATGCTGTCATGCTTCTTTTCTCCGCTGTGAATTGCCAGCGTCAGCAGATGCCGGAATTCTGCCGGATCCATGGAGTCGTGACCGATGGCGGCGTTGCGCCGAATATCATTCCTGAGACAGCTGCCTGCCGCTTTTTCCTCCGCAGTGCAAGCGAAGAGTGGATGGAGAAACTGGATCAGCGGTTTGATAATATGGTGAAAGGAGTTTCTCTTTGTACCGGAACGGCTTACACAAAGGAGTCTGTTTCCATAGATTGCCGGAGCAGAAAAGCGAATGCAGCTTTGAACGAGGCTTATGTTGAATTCATCACAGAGCTTGGGGAAGAGATTTCCCCCACACCGAAAGAGGGGCGCGGGTCCTCTGATTTCGGTGATTTTTCTCAAGCCATCCCCGGCGCACATCCTTATTTTGCCATCACAGATCCCTGCAACGGCGCACATTCTCTTGAGTTTATGGAAGCCGCCCGTTCCCCGAGAGGTCTGGAAAATATGATCAAAGCCTCACAAGCTCTTGCGTTCACTGCGTGCAAGTTCCTGATGGATGAAGAGTTCCGGAAGAAAGTACAGTCAGATTTTACTGCACAATAAGATAGAGCATATTCTCTACCCATTGATCATAAATGAAATTCCGGGATTGTATTTTCTCCGGAACAGGCTATATTATTGAGGCAATTTCAAAAGTTTTCAAAAATGTCTGAAAATTCTTGTTGAGATCTGCAAAGGGAGTGTTTCCGGCGGTTACCCTTCCTCCTTCGCTGAAGCTACGGAGGACAAGCTGGGTAGCCACACTCAAGCTACCATTTCCAGCTCATCAACAATCCGTTTTCAGCTGAATTTTGCCGGACTTTTGAAATTATCTCAGTTATCAGTAAACATTGAACTGGAGGGAAAAATGGGCAGAAATGTTTTGATCATCGGCGGATCTCCGCGTACGGCAGGAAACTCTGAAACGTTGTGCAAAGAGTTTGCAAAAGGTGCATCTGAAGCAGGAAATCAGGTGGAATATATCTCGCTTTCCGGAAAGAAAATCGGGTTCTGTACAGCCTGTTATGCGTGTAGTAGCGGCAGTTGTCCGCAGAATGACGATGCGGCTGATATCATCAAAAAAATGCTTGATGCGGATGTCCTTGTGCTGGCAACTCCGGTGTATTTCTATACAATGTCTGCCCAGTTGAAAGCTCTGATCGACCGGAGTGTGATGGTTTATCCGAAAATCCAGAATAAGGATTTTTATTACATCATGACCATGGCAGATACTGTTGATGAAAATTTCAAAGGAACGCTGGAAGCGTTACGCGGGTTTGTTGCCTGTTGCGACCATTCACGGGAATGCGGGATCATCAAGGCTCCCGGAGTTTATCAGAAAGGAGAAATTCAGAACTCTCCGGCGATGAAAGAGAGCTATGAGATGGGCTTGAAAGTTTGATCAACTTTTTCTGCGGATTTTTTTTAAGGGGTTTTCTTTATGTACAGAAACCCCTTATTTTATGACCGGGATATTGTCAATATTGATCAATTCTGTATCAACCAGTTCCTGAACGGAAAGTTCCGGATTTTTGATTTTCTGCAGCAGCTTTTTGTAAGCGTGCCGCCCGATCCGGACGGGGGACTGTTCCACTGTGGCGATTGGATAGAATGAACTGATTTCCGGGATATTTCCGAAGCCTGCCATTGCGATTTTTCCTTCCCAGCGGATCCCGAAGTGCTGCATACTTTTGATTACACGGAAAATATCATCATCGGAACAGGCAACAACTGCCGAAAAGCCGGGGAATTTTCTCCGCATCTGGGATAGAAACACGTTGGATTCTTCCGTGGTGAACTCCATAGACATGAAAGTCCGTTCTTTATAATCTGTGATCCCGGCCTCTTCCATGGCATCATAAAACCCCTGCAGCCGTTTCGGGTTGTTCATGAAGTGGAACAGAAGAACAATGTTCCGGTGTCCCCGGGCAATGATCTCTTTCATCAGATTATATCCGGCAGCATAGGAGTCGCAGGCAACGTAATCGGGATATTTGATATCTCCATTCTGATCTTCCAGATAGATGACGGGCTTCTTCATTTCCGGGAGCATACCGTAAGAGGAGGTCAGAATGCCGTCAATATTGGAGTTGTTCAGGTTTTGCAGAACGGAGTGAAACTGTTCGATCGTCGGGGTGACAACGCTCATGATAGAGTTATTTTCCAGTGCAGCCATCTGGATACCGTCACCGAGCTTTGCGAAATAACTTTGCCGCAAACTGCCAAGATAAACGACATGATACTGCGGGAATTTGGAAGTTGTGCAGACGATCGTCCCTTTTCCGCCGCGTCCGCGTACAAGAAAGCCTTCTGAAACCAGAAGAGTGACCGCTTTATTGACAGTTTTTTTATTTACGCCGAAGCGGTCCGAGAGCTCATATTCAGAGGGGAATCTGGAATTGACGGGATATTTTCCCTGAATCAGTTCCTCTTTCAAAATTTGTATAATAGATTCTGTTTTTCCCATGGTTCGCTCCATCTTCTGATATTTTACCTTAATATAGCACACGTCTTGAGTGGGTCAAGAAAAATTAAAAAAATATTTCAAAAATAATTGACAATATTTTTAATTTGTGATATAATATGTTAGAAAGTAAAAATCTTGAGTGGGTCAACATGCTGCTCAAGATGCTCTATGGCAGAAAATTACCAAGAAAAAAATATGGAGGTTCGGTTATGAAAAGAATGATTATTGGTCTCATCATGTGTTGTGCAGTCTTTGGTTTGTATGGAAAAGATGCAGCTTTTTCTCTCCAGCCTGCCGCAGTTCCCAGTGTAATTCAGGCGGGAACTCCTCTGAAGATCAAGCTTGCATGGAAATGTCCGGAAGGTTATGTACCCAAGGCATGGAGACTTGTCGCATACGTCCCGAACATTCCTGCTGATTTTGCCAAAGTTACCGGAAACAAGGTCACTCCCCATAAAATGAAAGAGTGGAGCAGCGTTTTCATCATGAACTGGATCTGGAAAATCCCCGCAGATTATGTGCTTGTGAAAGATACCAAAAACTGGCCCGCAGGAGACTACAGAATGTCTCTGTACATCATATTTGAAGCACGGGATAAAAACAATAAAGTCATCAGTAAAATGGTGAATGAGAATATTCTGTTTACGCTGAAACGGTAAGGAGCCGCACATGAAAAAGTATCTCTGTCTTTTCGCTTCATTTTTGTGCCTGACCGTATTTTCTGCAGAAGCTGTGTTTGCAGAAAAAGCTCCGGTGATCAATGGTTCCGGAGATGATCCGGTTTGGAAAAAACTTGCCTGGAACAGCGGGTTCACCACATACAAAACAAATGCGGTTCCCAAGGCTCAGACTCAATTCAAAGTTGCGTATGACAGAGAGAATCTTTATTTCCTGATTGAAGCGTTTGAACCATTCATGAACAAGCTCTCCATCCGATCCCTCAACCGGACTTCCGAGATGTTCTGGATGAACGATACCGTCGAAATCCTGATGGTTCACGATCCGGCTCTGCTTTTCTACCACAAGATCCTGGTCGATCCCTCCGGAAAGATTCAGGAAGTCTATTTTGGAGATGATAACACCGGAAGGAGCATTTACACTCCCTTCTTTCAGTGGAAAAGCAATGCCGTTGTAAAAACGAAACGTCATGCTGACCGCTGGGTGGTGGAATGTTCTGTTCCGATCGCCTCCCTCAATCCCGGAAAAGATTTGAAATGGCGGTTCAATATCAACCGGAACAGACATGCCGGAAAGGGAATGGAAATCACCTCCTGGGCAAAAGTGAAAGGAGCATCCCAGCCGGCGGTTTATCAGACATTTTCTCTGCCGGAAGTCGATTCCGCCGAGTTCCAGTTCGCAGTGGATAATATTTCCGGTAAAACGAGTCTGAACAAACAGAAAAAAATCGTTCATGAAGTTTCTGCCGACTTGATCAACATGTCCGGAAATTTCAGGATCGTGAATGTGAAATATGAGCTGCTCGACTCTGAATTCCGCTGTCTGGCATCCAATACCAAACAGGTCGATCTTCAGAACGGAAAATTTGCCCGTGTCAAAATCCCGCTGGTTGATATCCAAAACGGAAAATATTTTCTTTCCATCTCCTACTGGTCCCCGGCAGGACATCTGCTGAAACAAACCCTTGTTCCGACAGCGATCCACTATCAGCCTATTGTTCTGAAACTGATCCGTCCGGCATACAGAAACAATCTTTATGCAACCATGCCGGACAAGACGATTGAAGCGGAAATCTCCCTTGATGGAATCAAAGCTGATACGGTCAATGTTTCTCTGAAAGATCAAAGCGGAAAAGTGTTTTTCACAAAGCGATACTCCGGAAACTCTCTGCCGGTAAAAGTCAAGTTTCCGGGAAAAGATCTTGCGGATGGTTCCTATTTTCTGGAAGTCACTGCAGGTAAGGAATATAAACAGAGTATCAGGATCCGGAAATTGCCCTATCAGCCCGGAGAAGTCTACCTTGATGCTCAGGGGATCACCCATGTCGATGGCAAACGTTATCTTCCTTACGGATGGTTTATTTTCCAGCCCTATGACCCGAAAACTCCGGCATTCAACTCCCAACTGAACTACGGGATCGGAGCAAAGTCACTGGAAGCGTTCCACAGAAATTTGAAAAATTATGCTGATATGGGACTGAAAAGCATTGTGTTTCCCTATCAGGAATTTTCCGGAAGTCATGAGTGGAAGATCTTTGCACACTCCACCCGTGTCGGAAGATTGCTCCCGGAACAGAAAAAACATCTGGAAAAGTATATTCCGGCAATGAGCAAAAGTCCGTCTTTGTTGGCATGGTATTTTGCCGATGAACCGGAAAGCCGCGGCGGAAATAATCCCCAGTGGTTCGTTCAGGCTCATGAAGTGATGCAGGAAATGGATCCTTATCATCCCAATCTGATGCTGAACTGGGGAATCCACGGAATGCAGCAGTTCTATGAAGGATGCGACATCCTTATTCCTGACTGCTACATCCGTTACATGGCAGACGGCACAACGGAAAAACCGCGCTGGGCGATTGCAGACTGGATGAAGACTGCTGCGACCCTTGGCAAACCTGCATGGCTTGTGCCGCAGGTGTTCCTGTGGGGAAATGCGGCTCCCACTTTCGATGATTACCGCGCTGAGATCTGGCAGGCTCTGATCCATAACTGCAAAGGATTCCAGCTTTACAACTTTGCCGAATCCAGACTGCACTCTTCTCTGACCGTTGCTCCCGAAACTGTCGGTCTGGAATTGAAGCAGTTGAAAGATCTTGTTCTGGAAAATACCATTCCCGGAGCTGTCAAAGTGGAAACTCCCAAGGGAGCGGAACATTTTCAGGCAGGCTTGAAATTCTGGAAGGGAGAATATATCCTGATAGCGGTCAATACCTCTTTGAAGAGTTTTACTGCTGACTTTACCGTTTCCGGAAATCTTCCCGGTGAACTGCATGTTCTCGGTGAAAAACGCTCCGTCAAACTGAAAAACGGGACGTTCAAGGATCACTTCGGTCCGGCTGAAACTCATGTTTATCTGACTTCCAAAGCCAAAGCGGACAGTGTGGAAGATTTGAAATCCATCCGGAACCGCATCGCAAAAATGAAAGCGGACCGGAAGAAGCCCGGAAACAAAGTTGCGCTGGGTGAAATCGACTATTTCCGCATCTACCGTCAGTACGATCAGGGAAAACGCCCTGCCCATGTTGCAGAAATCAAGGGTTCTTCCGACTTGAGATCATGGTTCACGATCCACATGTACAAGATGAGAACATTCTACTTCCTCTTTGACGGTGTGACGGATCACTCTTCCGAATTTATGATCTGGGGTCCGGCTTACAACGATAAGAAACCGTGGATCGAAATTACTCTTCCCAAGGAAGAAACGGTTTCCAAAGTCGTTCTCTACACAAAAATTTCCATGAACGGAAAAACCCGTCTGACCGGAGCAGATATTTCTTATCATGACGGCAAGGAGTTTGTGAAATTGAACACAGCTGTCAGCAGAAACGGAAGCCGGATCGAAATCACGTTCCCGGCAGTCAAAGCGAAGAAGATCCGTCTGGATGGATTCAAGTTTACTCCGGGCGAACCCCGCCGTGCATTGACGGAAATTGAAGTTTACTGATAAAAATCATATTTTAACGAAAGGTTAATCTGGAGGTGAAAATGAAAAAGAATACGAACCGGATCTCAGCATTTACGTTAATTGAATTGCTGGTAAATGCTGTTTGTAAAGTTAGGGTTTCGCCGTTGTTTCAACTCAAAAAAATTGATAAAAACTGCACATCCTTACGCCCGACAGGGCGCACTTCACGTTTGACGCAGTCAAACTCTTCACACCTTCACATCTTCACTCAATCAGCGTTCACGCTGATTGAACTGCTGGTTGTGATCGCCATTATTGCGATTCTTGCCGGAATGCTGCTCCCCGCATTGAATAATGCCAGGGATAAAGGTCGTTCTGCCAGTTGTACCAACAACCTGAAACAACTTTATCTGGGCTGGAACATGTATGCCACCGACAATAATAATTATGTAATCCCCCGTTACGGCGAATATTATTACAAAGGGAATAAATGCACCGGTGAACCCTGGCCCAGCTGGTTGTTCAACAATGGGTATCTGCCCGGTGCCGGTGATGTAGATTTCCAGCAGACAACTCCCTCCAGAAAATATTTCATCTGCCCCAGCGACAGCAAGCTGATAGGACAGGTTTATGTTAACTTCAAAGTTGCTCTCAGTTACGGCTATATCAACTATGCGGGGCTCAATCATTGGTGGAACAATTCCCGCGGGTTCATGTCGTTGACTCAGGTAAACCGCTTTGCCGGTGAGATGCTTGTGTTTGCAGACAACTGGAAACATCCGGGTCGGACAAAGGATAATGTTTATGTGATGAACACCATCGGCGGATTCAGTTTCGGACAATACGGTGCGCATGGGCGTGCTTTGAATGGTTCGTTTCTTGATGGTTCTGTCCGGGCTACTCAGAAAGTTCTCGGTGTTACAGCATTGAGCAGTAATGAACTCTGGCTTCTGCCGCATCCGTCCCTCCGCGAAGGCTGGTACTACGACTCCTCAACACCCAATTAAAGGATTTCAGATATGCGAAACTCTTTTGTAAAAATTCTCTCCGGAACTGTCCTGGCAATGGCAGCATTTTGCCCGCTCTCTGCGGAGAATCTTCTGAAAAACGGCTCTATGGAAAACGGAACGGCTGAGTGGCTCGTTCCTTCCTGGCTGAAAAATACGATTCCGCCGGTCTCAGATACTTCCGTTACAGCCGGAGGCGGAAAGGCATCTCTGAAATTGCAGGGGGAAAAGGGAAAACGGGCAATCGTTTATCATAACTTTGTGATCCCCGCCGGATGCAAATATCTTCAGATCAGGCTGACGGCAAAAACAAAGAATCTCGGGTCCACTTACTCCGCTGCTTATCTTGAAGTGCAGAATGTGAAAAAGAGTCTGTGGGCGATCTCAACTTATGAACGCGGGAAGAATAAAGCCGAAACCGGCTGGATGGAATTCGTTTCCCCGGTGATCGAACTCCCTGCCAACGCCGGATCGATGGCGAAGATCTATCTTCATATGGACCCGAAAGCATTGGGAACAGTCTGGTTCGATGATATCAGCGTAACTCCATTGAAATCAAAGACTGATGGCATCACTCCGGTTGATTCTGACAAGCCGCAGGCTAAAAAAAAAACGGTAAATGAGCCGTCGATTGTAGATTTTGGAACTCCCTCCGGAGAATCCATTCTGACTTCCGGCTGGACATCTGTCACGTGGTTGCCGGATGCCGCACCGTTCAAAGCATCTGCTGACAGTGTGACCTTCCGCATCAAAGCCGGTCAGCGAGGATTGACTCAGCAGCGGGTGATGGGGATTGCGGCAAACGTAACCGGAAATTTCCGTTATTCCGCACTGGTGAAAGCTCCTGCCGGGATCTTTCCGGTCATGAACGTGATGGTTCGTCCGGTCTATACAGCAAAAGGAAAGCCGTTCCAAGTTCACTGTAAACCTTGCGGCGCAAAAGACGGATTCCAGAAATTTGAATGTTATTTTTCTGCACCGTCAAATACCGGAGAGATCACCGCATCTGTCGGGATCAGCGGAAAATCTTCCAAAGACGGCGAAGTGATCTTTAAAGATCTCAAACTGGAACCGCTGACACCCCGTGATGATCACATCAGGCTTGTCTATGCCTGGAACGATGACAGACAGGGACTTTTCTACCCGGATGAAACCCCGTTTGCCATGCTGCAGTTCCAGAACTTTACTCTGAAAAAACAGACTTTGACATTGGACTGTTCGCTTCGGGACATCAGAGGGAACATCGTTCAGAAATTTACGCGGTATCTGGAACTTCCGGCGAAAAATATTTCCAATCACAAAATTGAGTTTCCCCGTCCGGAACGGCTCGGTTTTTACAGTGTCCACCTGCAGTGGAACTCTCTGAAAGAGAAGAAAACGGACATCGTTTCCTTTGCCATGGTTTCCAGATTCAAGAAAAAGAAAGATCCGTTTTTCGGAGTTACATTCATGGCGCACAATGCGCAGTATGCGACTGCAATGGAACGGCTTGCAAATGGAAGCAAGGGGCTTTTCATCAGCTGGTCCTCTGTGGAAGAGTTCAACGGAACTTATAACTGGGCACAAGCCGACCGGGATCTGGAAGCATTGGAAAAAGCCGGAATCGAACCCATCGGCGGGATCGAAATTTCAACCCACAATGTGCCGTTCCGCTTTTTGAAAGAGATCAACGAACGGAAAGCCCGGAAAGAGTTTCCGTTCAGTGATGCTTTTCTGGAAAATGCTATGAAATTTGAACGTGCATTGTTCGCCCGGTATCGCGGCAGAATCAAACATTGGGCGATCATCGGAGAGATCGATCTGCTGAAACAGCGCAACTATTATGAGTACGAATATTACATCCGCCGGATCAAAAACTGTTCCCGTGTCATGCGCGATGTTGCGCCGGAAAATACTCTTGCCGGAATCGGCTGTTCCGGCGGTGATGGCAGAGCTTTGCCCCGCTATCCCGTCCTGAGGGATCTCTGGTACAATCATAAACTCTCTGATTATCTGGATGGTCTGGGAATCGACCAGTACACCAACCCTTGCACGTTCGGTCCCGGCTATAAACCCATCAACTCCGAAACGGGGATGATCCGGGATATCATGCTGGAAGCCCTGCAGATCGCCCGCTCAAAAGGGAAAAACAAGTTCATTTCCATTGACGAAAAAGGGTTCAACATAGTGCAGTCTCTTCCCGTAGACAGTCCTTATGCCGTGGATATGGCAGAAAATATCGCCCGGGATTATATTACGGTGAAGAGTATTCCGGAGGTGCAGCACTATCTCTATTTCATGTGGAAACGCTGGCGGTTGGGTGATGAGTTCGACTGGGGTATGTGGTACGACCGTTTCCCCCGTCCGAAGGCTGCTGTTTATGCAGCAACGGCACGGATCCTGGCAAACGCAAAATGTGTGAAAGTCATGTCGCTCCATTCCAACATCCCCTGTTATATTTTTGATAATGGAGATGTCCGGATCATTCCCTTGTGGCATGGCGGAACAGGCGTTGGAAAAGCCGGAGTCACCCTGAAGAAAGTCCCCCGGAATTTGACTATGTTGGATATGCAGGGAAATGCGGTTTCTCCCGTTATTGCAGATGGACGCCTGAGACTTCAATTGGATTCCGCACCGGTCTATCTCCAGACAACAGAGGAACTTGCAGAGCTGGAAAAGATTCTGCAGGAGGCAACTGTTGAACTTCCGGCAGTCAGGGTGGAAATGATTTTGAAGAGATCAGATCTTATGGAAGTTCTGGTGAAAAATCTTTTCTCCGTTCCGGTGAACGGAACTCTTTCCATGAAGAACCGTTTTGCTGATTTCCGGAAAAATTATACTGTGAAAGGCAATGGGATCCTGAAACTGCAGATCCCGCTGAAAAATCAGGATGCAGCAAACCTTTCGGGCGTGGAATTTACAGTGGAAAATATCTCCGCTCAAAAACAGGTTTACAGAAAAACGGATGCGTTCCATATTTACGGGATCCCGCGGATCAGTTCAAAGTCGCAACTGACTTCAGGAAAACCGGTCGTGGATCTCAGCAACGGTGAACTCTATCTGAATATTCCCGATATGGCGGGAAGAGGTGTCTGGAGCGGTCCGGAAGATTGTTCCGCAAACCTTTATATGGGGTACGATGACAAAAATCTTTATATGACGGTCATTGTCCGTGACGAGATCCATACAAACCGGCATACATCGGAAGATGCTCTCTGGGCGGGTGACTCCCTGCAGTTTGCGTTCGATCCGAATCTGGATGCCAGAGAAAAGCTGCTGAACGGGAAAAGCGGTCTGTTCGGTGACGACTTCTTCCTGACTGCAGGTCTCGCCGGAGGGAAACCGCGCATGTTCTGTCATATCAATGGAACTGCCAAAGCAGATTTTTCGACGGTCAAGCCGGTGATCACACGGAATGAAGCGCAGAAAACAACGACCTATGAGATTACTCTCCCGTGGTCAAAAATGGCTCCCATGAAACCGCAGAAAGGGCTGATGTTCGGTTTCAATTTCCTGGTTATGGATACGGATAATCCGCAGAAATTCCCGACTTACTGGATGCAGCTGACTCCGGGAATTGCAGGCGGAAAAACACCGGAAAAATATCATATTTTTATCTTAAAATGAATCTGAAAGGATCTCCTGAAAATGAGAAAACATTTTACTCTGATCGAACTTCTTGTTGTAATTGCTATTATCGCAATTCTCGCCGGAATGCTCCTTCCCGCACTCAATAACGCACGGGAAAGCGGCAGAAAAAGCAGCTGTACCAACAACCTTAAACAGATGATGCTCGGTTTCAATATGTATTCCGGTGAATACAACGGATGGCTGCTGCCCGGTTATGCGGATAACAAATGGGATAAGCCATGGTGGTTTATTATCAATGGCTATATGGGAACAAAAGACACGTCTTATCTGACCCCTGCCAATCCGGATTTTGAAAAAAAATATAAAAGTTTTATCTGTCCGACGGCTCCGCAGCCTTTGACAGAATGGGCTTATACTCACTACGGAACAAACACATATCTGCTGCATAGAATGCTGCCGAAAAACAAACAGACTCATATCAAGCAGCCCTCCAATGCTCTTGTCTACGGTGATACCGCTTCAAAGTCCTCTTATCAAATGATTACAGACAATGAAGCCTCTGTTACTCAGGCAGCCTCGTTCCGTCATTCCGGAAGAACCGTCTCTTCTTTCGCAGATGGTCATGTGGAAGACAGAACCGCAAACCTGGCGCAATACTGGAAGGCTTATACCAATACCGATGTTTTCAGCAATGGCTGTACGATCGACAACTCTTGTGCCTGTCGATGATATGATTAAAAAACCGGGCTCCTCAAGCTCTTTTTAACGCAGAAAATCAACGGATTTTAACTGAATTTCAGTTGTTTTCTGCGTTTTTATTTTTCCGTAGGTTGGGATAGACTTCTGCCTTCTTTGCGGCTTTCCGGGATTTGTAATTGTTTTTTCCGGAGAAATAAAAAAAAATCAAATTATCTCAAGCCACTTTGAACTGTCCGGAAAGATGCAAAAAAAAATCACAGAGGAAACTCTGTGATTGAAAATCGAATGGAGCGGGTGATGGGACTCGAACCCACGACCATCTCGTTGGCAACGAGATGCTCTACCACTGAGCTACGCCCGCTTGGTCGTATGAGGTTAATATACACCGTATCAGAAAAATTTCAAGTCGCTTTTTGTAAAAAAATCAAAAATAAACGATTTTCATCTCATTTTTTTGCCTTTTTCGGCTCTTTAAGGGGCTTTTTTTGCGAGATTGCAGTGTTCCGTTCCCAGAAAATCCCGTCAGTATATCCCTGGATCGAAGACTCTTCTTCTGCCATCTCCAACCGTTTTTCCGCCCAGATGCAGTATTGTTCGTTGATTTCAACCCCTGCATAATGACGGTTCAGCTTCTTTGCCGCCACCGATGTTGAGCCGGAGCCGAGGAACGGGTCGAATACAATATCGCCTTCATTGGAGCTTGCAAGAATCAGCTTCGCCAGAAGTTTTTCCGGTTTCTGGGTCGGATGCGCCGTATTTTCCGGCATCGACCAGTAGGGAATGGAGATATCATTCCAGAAATTGGATGGAAACGTATCCCGGAACTTCCCTTGAGCGGTCTCTTCCCAGCCTTTGGGTTTCCCATCGACTTTGTACGGTGCAATCACTTTCCGGCGGATCTTCACTGCATCCACATTGAAGGTATAATCCTTTGATCTTGTTGCGAACCAGATATCTTCCATCCCGTTTTTCCAGTTGGAGAGTGCGCCTCTGCCCTTTTCCCGCTGCCATGTGATCCTGTTCCGGATGAAGAAATATTTTTTCAGCACCCGCCAGATGGATGGACTGGAAATCCAATCGCAGCAGACATAAATAGACGCAGTATCTTTGAGGGCGGGAAGAATTGCCTGAATCCAGTTTTCTGTATATTCCTCATAGAGTTCATCGGTCATTTTTTTGAATTTTCTGCCGTGAAAGACTTTATCAAGGTTGTAGGGCGGATCGACGATCAGCAAATCGATGAATTTTTCCGGAAGAAAGGGAGCGACCTGCATGAAATCCCCGTTAATGGTCCTGTCAAGGATCCCGGAAACGTCGACCGGTTTCGTTACGGACACACATTTTCTGAGATAACAGGCACCATCTTTGACATTGATATCAATGGTTCTGTTTCTCTGAGCCTTCATGTTAAAAAATCCTTATTGCTTTCTGTTATTTGGATAGATATAGATACTATAATGTAGTAACGGAGAAAATTCAACTTTTGCTGCTTTGATTTTAGTGAATTTTTCTATTTTGTCTGTTAGTGATATTCCATTTGACATTGAGCTTATCGGGATTATATTAAGTTGTACTAACCCAAACAGGAGGTAAAATATGAAATTCAGAATGGTTCACAACAACTTCAACGTGCTTGATCTGGACAAGAGCCTTGCATTTTATGCGGAAGCCTTTGGTATGCATGAAGTCCGCCGGATAGAGAAACCGGATTTTATCATTGTATATCTGGAAGACGGGAACAGTTCACATCAATTGGAATTGACCTGGCTCCGTGACCGTACGGAACCGTATGATTTAGGGGAAGATGAATTTCACTTAGCGTTCCGTGTAGATGATTATGAAGCAGCCCATGCCTTACATGAAAAGATGGGTTGTATTTGTTATGAAAACCCGAAAATGGGTATCTACTTTGTAGAAGACCCCGACCAGTACTGGCTTGAAGTCATCCCCGAAAAACGGTAAAAAAGCAAAAAAAACAAAAAAAGTCAGAGATATTTTACAGAGTGGACCAAAGAAGTCTACTCTTTTAGTATATATTAATCAACAAACTTGAAAATATTAAATTCTGAAATTGCAGAAAAAAATAAGGCGGCTATGAAGCCGCCTGCATGGACTTTCCGCGGAAAGTAGCCAGCAAATCCTTTACCAGGACTTGTAGAGTTTGGCTTAATATAAATCAGTTTTTGAAAATGTCAAGTTGTAATTAAAGAAAATAATGGTATAGTAGCAAAAATACCATGTAAAACAGCAAAATAGGAGATTTTTGTATGGGGATGATCACGCTTGGATTGGATTTGGGAATTACATCGATCGGTTGGGCTGTTTTGAATGAAGATTGTGACAACAGAAACCTTGTTGCTTGGGGAAGTAGGATATTTGATGCCGGGGTTGAAGGTACTGAAAATGAAATTTCCGCAGGGAAAGGGGTTTCCAAGCGCGCAGAACGCCGTATCAAAAAAGCTCTCCGGGAACAATATGCCAGACGCAGGGAACGCAAAAAACAGCTTCTTGATATTTTGATCTCTAATGGCTTTTTACCTGAACATGTTGATTCTGATTTTTTTACAAGTATTGATAAAAAGCTGTTGATGCTCTTCCCAAAAGAAGAACGCCCCCGGCTTGGACATGTTCTGCCGTATCTGTATCGTAAAATTGCATTGGATCGTGTTTTGGAAAAATACGAATTGGGACGAACAATATATCATCTTGCTCAACGGAGGGGATACTTAAGTAATCGTAAACAGGAATTGAAAGATCAGGAGACGACAGGGGCTGTCAAAAACGGAATAAATGAATTAAAACAAGCTATTCAAAATTCCGGTGCGAGAACTTTAGGGGAATATTTTTCGATGGTTGATCCTGAAACAGAACGGATCCGTTCCCGCTATACGGAACGGTCAATGTTTCAGGATGAATTCCGTATGATTTGCAACGCTCAGCGGAAACACATTTCCAAGGAATTAGAGGAAGACCTTTATAATGCAATCTTTTTTCAGCGGAAATTGAAATCATGCAAAGGATTGATTGGTAAATGCCGGATTTATCCTGAACGCAGTCGATGTTCGTTCTCCCGCAATGAAGCGCAGCTTTTCCGTATCTATACAACAGTTAATAATTTGCGGATAGAAAAAGGTGGTTCGGTGCGTTCTCTGACGGAAGATGAACGTTCAAATGTTATTGAAATCCTTTGCAGCTATTCCCCGATTTTCAATAAAAACGGAAAAGTCGCATTGTCAAAACTTCAGAAAGCTGCCGGATTAGCGAAAGGTGAAAAATTTAATCTGGGCGATGGCGAAAAAGAGATTTACGGAAATGAACTGAATGTTATTCTTTATCGGGCTTTCGGGGAGAATGCGGAAAAAATGAAGATCACGGAACGGGAAAAATTCTTCAATGATCTTCTTTCTATTGAAAAAAATGATGTCTTACTTAAACGTCTGACAGGATATTGGAATCTCTCTCAGGAAAAAGCTGAAGAAGTCGCATGTATCGGGTTACCTGATGATTACTGTGCATATTCGCTGAAAGCATTACAGGAAATGCTTGTTGATCTTCAGAGCGGTGTCTCGTTGAGCGACTGGTTGAAAAACAATAACCATACACAAGTACTGTATCAGGAATTTGATAAATTGCCATTGTTCGATGCTTGCGGAATCGAATTGCGGAATCCGATCGTTCATCGTGTGCTGACAGAATTACGCAGAGTCGTAAACAGTATTATTGAGCGCTATGGAAAGCCGGATCGTATTCACTTGGAACTGGCCCGGGATTTGAAAGCCTCGAATAAAGAACGGGAACAAATGACGATCCGGAACCGTATGCGCGAAAAGGAACGGGAAAAAATCGCTCAGCTAATTGCAGAAGAAGCCGGACTTGAAAAAGTTTCACGGAATGATATTCTTAAAGTCATGCTTGCAGATGAATGTGATTTTACATGCCCTTATTCCGGAAAGAGATTCTCTATGACAGAACTGCTTCATGGCGGTTTGGTCCATATAGAACACATTATCCCATACTCCGTTTCTTTTGATGATTCATTTGCAAACAAAACGTTGTGTTTGAATAAATTAAATTCTCAAAAGGACAACCGAACGCCTTACGAGGCATTCGGAGATACTCAGGCTTATCTTGAAATGCTGGAACGGGTAAAACACTTCAAGGGGGGGGATGCAGAACGGAAACTGGAACTCTTTAAGCTTCGGGAAGTTCAGCAGGAAGAATTCATGGAGCGGAACCTGAACGATACCCGCTATGCAAGTAAATTGGCAATGCAGTATCTCGCAATGCTTTTCGGTGGAATCGTTGACAAGAACGGTAAACGGCGCATTTTTGCTATTGCCGGAGGATGTACTGCAATGATCCGGCGTGCATGGGGTGGTAATTTCCTTCTCGGAGAAGGGGAAAAGGTGCGTACGGACCACCGGCATCATGCAATTGATGCTATGACGATTGCTTTGACAACTCCGCAACTGGTTCAGAAGGTTGCCAAAATGTCATCGGAATACCGGAAAAAATTCAATGAATCTTCCGCTGAACTGATTGATAACAAATTCTTTAATCAGGCAAAGTCTATGATGGAACAATGTTCTGTTTCTCATCACATCGTTAATAAAATGCGGGGTGCTTTGCATAAAGAAACTTTTTACAGTAAAGACTATGGAAATGGTCAATCATTGCGGCATGAAAGAGTCTCGCTTGATATGCTGACTGCAAAGGATGTACAAAATATTGTCGATCCGGTAATTAAAAAACTTATTCTCGGGAAATTACATCTTGATTCAGATAAAGATGTAACAGACTCCTCTCTGAAAATATTTAAAGATCCGGCTAATTATCCTGTCATGCGGCGGCGTGACGGCAGTTCTGTGAATACGATTAGAAAAGTTCGTATTGCAAGAACTGTTAATGCACGGACAATTGGAAAAGGAGACGGTAGACGCGAAGTTGCAAATGGTGCCAATTATGTATTGGCGATTTTTGCAAAACTTAATGAACAGGGGGAAGAAACTGAATGGGTCGGAGAAGTCGTGTCACTGTTGGATGTTGTACAGCGTAAGCAAAAATCTCTTCCTCCCTTTGAGAAAAAACGTGCAGGCTTGAAATTCAAATTCAGCCTGCAGAAAGGCGATATCGTCAAAATTTATAAAGATGGAGATGAGAAACTTTGCATCATCCGCGGAATCTCTCTTCCTCAATTTTCTTGCTGTCCGATTACGGATGCCAGAAAACAACAGGACTTGAAAGCTGCGAAATGTTGGTTTACTCCAACTGTTTCAGCTGCATATAATTGGAAAATGCAAAAGTACAACATCAACGTTTTTGGAGAACTTCAGGTGGCAAATGATTGAGCGGATTATTGAAATCGCAGAACAATCAGCTTATCTCAGTCTCAATAATAATTTGTTGACGATTCGTTTACGGGACAATCAAACTGTTACAGTACCGGTTGGCGAGGTGCAATGTCTTCTCCTCGCCAATCCGGCGGTCACAGTTACCGGTGCTTTGTTGGCTGCTTTGGCTGAAAATGGTGCGATTGTAGTCATTTCCGGAAAAGACCGTTTGCCGATATCCATGCAGTTGCCGATCAAAGGAAATTATATCCAGAATGAACGGTTCCGCAGTCAAATCGAAGCAAAAATTCCTCTGAAGAAAAGACTTTGGCAAACGATCATTCAAGAGAAAATCCGACAGCAGGGCTCGCTGCTGCAAAAACTGCACGGAAAAGACTTCGGACTGTTGGATATTGCGGAAAATGTCCGTTCCGGAGACCCAGATAATATGGAATCAAGAGCGGCGGTAATCTATTGGAAAAATTTCTGGAATAATAATTTTCAGAGGAATCGTGAAGCTAACGACAGCAATTTGTTGCTGAATTATGGATATGCCATTTTGCGCGCCGTTACTGCCAGAGCTTGCTGCGCCGCTGGATTGCATCCGACTATAGGCATCAATCACCACAACCGGTATAATGCTTACTGTCTGGCTGATGATATTATGGAACCCTTCCGGACAGTCATAGATGAGGCTGTATATAAACTGAATCCTGACAACAATACAATAGAAGAATTATCTCAGGAGATGCGCCGTCATCTTATTGGTGCAGTTCAGGAAAAAATGAACACTTCCAACGGGGAGTGGAAAATATCAGACCTTATTCTACGATCCGCCCAACAAGTGGCAGAATCCTTTCAATCAGAAAAAATTTTATTGTATTATAACCTGAAATGATATCGGAGATAAAATCTGTGTGGCTGATGGTCATGTTTGATCTTCCAGTAGTTACAAAAGAGGAAAAACGTGAATATACACATTTCCGTAAGTATCTGCTGAGAGAAGGTTTTCTGCAGCTGCAATTTTCTGTTTATGCAAAATTTTTCTCCAGCAGAGAAAATGCGCAGAAGTATTTTAATTACATAAAAACTGCCGTACCTCCGGGTGGACGTGTCCGATTACTAATGGTCACAGATAAACAATTCGGAGATATGGTATCTCTGTACGGAAAAAATATTGAAGAAGTCGAAAAAAAGCCAGAACAACTTCTGCTTTTTTAGACGAAAAATATAACAGATCCTTGAAAAAAATAAATTGGATCTGAAATATTTCAGCTCTTTTCTTTCTTTTTTTTAGTGAAATCTATAAAGTAACATGTTGATTGCAATAGAGTTGCATAAATTACAATATAGCACACTTTTCAAACTCTACAAGCCCCAGCCAATCCAGAATATGATATGGGGGAATTATAAATATAGCACACTTTTCAAACTCTACAAGCCCCAGCCGAGGGTGAGCAAAGCTGCGACCCATCAAGAATATAGCACACTTTTCAAACTCTACAAGCCCCAGCAACTGCAGATTATTCTGTCAGATCGCTATCAATATAGCACACTTTTCAAACTCTACAAGCCCCAGCTATCAAGATCACCGGGTGCAGGGTTGCAACAATATAGCACACTTTTCAAACTCTACAAGCCCCAGCCCCTACTGAAGAATACCGGAAAATGTGGCTAATATAGCACACTTTTCAAACTCTACAAGCCCCAGCAAGAAAAAAAAGCGGCTGCGAAAGCTGAACAATATAGCACACTTTTCAAACTCTACAAGCCCCAGCCGCACAATGCGCCTTTCCTAGCGTAGCTTGAATATAGCACACTTTTCAAACTCTACAAGCCCCAGCATTCCCGATGCTGCCACTCAAACCGTTGATAATATAGCACACTTTTCAAACTCTACAAGCCCCAGCGGGAAAAGTATTCCGCGCAATCAGGCGGGAAATATAGCACACTTTTCAAACTCTACAAGCCCCAGCCCGGAGCGGGTGCAGGGTTGCAACCTATAGAATATAGCACACTTTTCAAACTCTACAAGCCCCAGCCCAGTAGAACCACCTCAAAACAAAAAATTTAATATAGCACACTTTTCAAACTCTACAAGCCCTAACGATATACCAGAGAGAATGAATAATTTTCAAAATTTGCAAGAGTTTGTATGACAGTCTGATAATTGAAAATCTTAAAATATCTTAAAAAAAGTTCCGGTCGTATGAAAAAATATGGGGAAAAAAAGGTTTTTTACCGGTCTTTCTGAAAGAAATATTTGTAATCATAACAAATTGTTGTTATATTACCCACGTTGGAATATTTGATTATGAAAGGACCCCATAAAATGAACGTAAAGAAAAATACACTCGAACGATGGTCTGCTCGTCTTTCGGCAGATCTCTATGGGATCAATAACTGGAGCGCAGGTTATTTTACCGTAACAGATGATGGCGAAGTCGCTGTCACTCCTTTCCGCGAACCGGGAACTCCCGCCGTCAGCTTGATGGATATTATCGAAGGCGTCAGAGAACGCGGAATGAATATGCCCGTACTTCTGCGCATCGGAAATATTTTGAACTCTCAGATCAAACGCCTCCACAGCAGTTTCCGGAAGGCAATCGAACAGACCGGTTACAAAGGCGTTTATAAGGGCGTTTATCCCATTAAAGTGAATCAGCAGCAACAGGTCATTGAAGAGATCACACGCTATGGAAGAGAGTTCCATCACGGTCTCGAAGCCGGCAGTAAAGCGGAACTTCTTGCAGCTCTGGGAAATCTCAACGATCCCGAAGCATGTCTGGTTTGCAATGGCTACAAGGATGAAGAATTTATCGACCTCGGTCTTTATGCACGCAAGCTGGGAATGAACTGTTTTCTCGTTGTGGAAATGCCCGGTGAAGTGGAAACAATCATTCAGGAAAGCAAAAAACTGGGCATCCGTCCGTTGATCGGATTGCGGATGAAGCTTTCCACCCGTGCCGGTGGTCAGTGGACAGAATCCGGCGGCGACAGAAGTGTTTTCGGTTTGAATACCGCTGAACTCATCAACGTTGTGGACCGTTTGCGTGATGAAGGGATGCTGGATTGTGTCCGGCTGCTGCATTACCATATCGGTTCCCAGATCCCCAACATCCGGGATATCCGTAACGGAATCATCGAAGCCAGCCGTATCTATTGCGGTCTGGTGGAAGAGGGGTGTCAGATGGGATATCTTGACCTCGGCGGCGGGTTGGCTGTCGACTATGACGGTTCCCACACCAACTATCATCTGAGCCGCAACTACTCACTGGATGAATATTGCGTTGACGTTGTGGAAACGGTTTCCGAGATTTTGACGAGCAAAGGCGTGGAGCATCCGACCCTTATTACAGAGTCCGGACGTGCCACCATGGCTTATTACTCTGTGCTGGTGTTCAATATTCTGGATGCCACCCGGTTTGAGTCTTCCCAGGTTCCTCCGGTTCCGGAAAATGCCTGTGAATATACCAAAGATATGGTGGCGATCCTCGGACACATCAACACCAAGAATCTGCAGGAAAGTTATCACGATGCGATCTATTACCGTGATGAGATCCGGATCCTGTTCAAGAACGGTCGAATCTCTTTCCGTGAACGGGCTCTTGCAGAAACTGCATTCTGGAATATCATGTCATCCATCAACCGGGAAGTGAAGAAACTGAAGTATATCCCCGATGAATTTGAGGGGCTGGATTCTGCAATGGCTGATATCTACTACGCAAACATCAGCGTGTTCCAATCTCTGCCCGATGCCTGGGCGATCGACCAGTTGTTCCCGATCATGCCGCTGCACCGTCTGCAGGAATACCCGAACCGTCAGGGGATCCTTTCTGATATCACCTGCGACTGCGATGGAAAGATCGACAAATTTGTGGATCAGCACGATGTCCGTCACACGCTTCCGCTGCATGAGCTTCATGAGGAAGAAGAGTATTATCTTGGAGTGTTCCTCGTGGGGGCTTATCAGGAAACTCTGGGAGACCTGCATAACCTGCTGGGAGATACGAACATCATCAGCGTGAATATCAGCCCGGAAGACGGACGTTTTGAGATCGTGAAAGAGATCGAAGGCGACTCTGTTTCGGACGTTCTGTCCTATGTTGAGTTCGATCCGAAGAATCTGTTTGCCGCATTCCGTGCAAAGGCGGAAGAGGCTGTCCGCACCGGTTTGATCAAGCCTGCGGAACGCCGGACAATCATGGCTGCGTTTGAAGACGGTTTGCGCGGCTACACCTATTTTGAACGATAATCAGAGAAAACACTATAAGGAGAGAAAAAGATGTCAAAAAGAGTTCTCATCATTGGAGCCGGCGGAGTCGGCAGTGTCGTGGCACACAAATGCGCCCAGACTACAGAGTTTCAGGACATTTGCATTGCCTGCCGTAATGAAGAACGGGCAAAGAAACTTGCTGCTCAGCTGCCCCGTCCGGTTCAGACAGCATCTGTCGATGCAGATGATGTCCCGGCTTTGGTCAAACTGCTGAAATCTTACAAACCTGATGTTGTGATCAACGTTGCTCTTCCTTATCAGGATCTGCATATCATGGATGCCTGTCTGGAAGCCGGAGTCAACTATGTCGATACCGCAAACTATGAGCCCCCTGAAACAGCACATTTTGAATACAGCTGGCAGTGGGCTTATCAGGAACGCTTCAAAGAAAAAGGTCTCACAGCTCTGCTGGGCAGCGGATTCGACCCCGGCGTGACCAACGTCTATTGCGCATGGGCTAAGAAGAATCACTTCGATACCATCGAACAGATCGATATCATTGATGCCAACGCCGGTGACAACGGTCAGCCGTTCGCAACCAACTTCAACCCGGAAATCAATATCCGCGAAGTCTCCGCTCCCGGAAGATACTGGGAAAACGGCGAATGGATCACCACCAAACCGCTGGAAATCAAGCGCACCTATAATTTCCCCACCATCGGCGATAAAAATATCTATCTGATGTACCACGAAGAACTGGAATCTCTCACCAAGAACTTTGCAAAGTACGGTATCAAGCGCGCAAGATTCTGGATGACCTTCTCCGACAACTATCTGAACCATCTGAATGTTCTTAAAAATGTCGGCATGACCCGGATCGACCCCGTTATGTATGAAGGCAAGGAGATCATTCCGCTTCAGTTCCTGAAGAAACTTCTTCCCGACCCCGCAACTCTCGGTCCGCTTACCAAAGGAAAAACCTGTATCGGCTGCGTGATCCAGGGAACCAAGGACGGTAAACCGCGCACCTATTACATCTATAACCTCTGCGACCATCAGGAAGCATACCGCGAAGTTCAGTCTCAGGCAATCTCCTATACCACAGGAGTTCCCGCAATGATCGGCGCACTGCTAGTGGC
>SUVT01000154.1 GCA_015061845.1 Lentisphaerota bacterium | reverse complement strand
GCAGGCGCACAGGCATTCAGCAGCTTTGACACCTATCTTGCACCTTTTGTCAAAGTTGATAATCTGGATTATAATCAGGTGAAAAAGTGCATTGAATCCTTCATTTACGGCGTGAATACTCCGTCACGTTGGGGAACGCAGGCTCCGTTTTCCAACATCACGCTTGACTGGACAGTGCCTGCTGATATTGCCGAACTGAACTGTATCGTCGGCGGAAAAGAGATGGATTTCAAGTACAAAGACTGCAAAAAAGAGATGGACATGATCAACAAGGCATTCATCGAGATCATGATCGAAGGGGATGCTCAGGGGCGCGGCTTCCAGTATCCGATCCCGACTTATTCCATCACCCGGGATTTTGACTGGTCCGAGACGGAAAACAACAAACTTCTCTTTGAGATGACCGGAAAATACGGAACGCCGTATTTCTCCAACTATGTCAACAGCGATATGGAACCCAGCGACATCCGTTCCATGTGCTGCCGTTTGCGTCTTGACCTGCGGGAACTCCGCAAGAAATCCGGCGGTTACTTCGGCAGCGGCGAAAGCACCGGATCTGTCGGAGTGGTCACGATCAATATTCCCAGAATCGCCTATCTTTCTGAAAACAAAGAAGATTTCTATGCAAGACTTGATCACATGATGGATATTTCCGCCCGGTCACTGAAGATCAAACGGGAAGTCATCTCCAAACTTCTGGATGAAGGGCTTTATCCTTATACCAAACGGTATCTCGGAAAATTTGACAATCATTTCTCCACCATCGGGCTTGTGGGAATGAATGAGGCTTGTCTCAATGCAAAATGGCTGAAAAAAGATTTGACACATGTTGAATCCCAGGCGTTTGCAAAAGAAGTCCTGAAACATATGCTTAACAGGCTTTCTGATTATCAGGAACAGTACGGCGATTTGTATAACCTTGAAGCAACTCCAGCAGAATCAACGAGTTACCGTTTGGCAAAGCATGACAGAAAACGGTTTGGCAATATTATGACAGCTTCTGAAAATGCAACGCCTTACTATACCAACAGTTCTCATCTTCCTGTGGGATATACGGAAGATATTTTCTCTGCGCTTGACATTCAGGACGAACTGCAGACTCTTTACACCAGCGGAACGGTATTCCATGCGTTCCTCGGAGAAAAATTGCCCGACTGGAAAGCAGCTGCAAACCTTGTCCGCAAAATCGCGGAAAATTATAAACTGCCTTACTACACCATGTCCCCGACTTACTCCATCTGTCCGGTTCACGGGTATCTTGCCGGAGAAAAATTCAAGTGCCCGGAATGCGGTGCAAAGACGGAAGTTTACAGCCGCATTACCGGTTATTACCGTCCGGTTCAGAACTGGAACGATGGCAAAGCGCAGGAGTATAAGGATCGCAAAGTTTATAATGCGTTTCTGGCGGCAAAAAAGGAATTTGCAGAAAAGAGTGCTGTGCAGCCGGTCTGTCAGGCAGAGACTTCTGATTCCGGAAATCTGATTCTCTTCACCACATCCACCTGTCCGAACTGCAGTATGGCAAAATCATTTCTTGATGAAGCCGGACTGAAATATGATGTTGTTGTAGCAGATCGATCACCGGAAACAGCGGTGAAGTTCGGTGTCCGGACTGCGCCCACACTGGTTGCCGGAGGTATGCCGGAATCGGTAAAATTTGCCGGACTTTCCGCAATCAGAAAGTACATTGACGGCATCTGATCCGGAAAATCAAATTCAACAGAATAGCGTGTATTGCTGCGGCAATATGCGCTTTTTTTTGTCAATCTGCAAAATGAAAGCGAAAAAAAATGTGAAAACCAGGCTTCAAAGTGTTTGAAATCCCTTGAAAAATAGAGGAAAGGGGATATATTACAGAAATCATTGAGGAGCCGTCAACTATGTTTTCAAAATTAAGAAAAGTACTTTCAGTATTTCTTTACATTCTGCTTTTTTTGATTTTTGTGTTTGCATTGACCCTGTTCAGTCCTGCGATGAAGCGGACCCATGAGGTGGAACAGAAGCTGGAAGCACAGAAAGCATTGCTCGAAAAACGGAAAACGACCCGGATGGCACTCTTGCGTGAAGTGCATGATTTGGAACAGGATCCGGAGGCGATCGAAAAAGTCGCCCGCGAACGTTTCAATATGTGCAAAGAAGGCGAAATCATAATCAAATACGACAGGTAATATCATGGAAGATCTCTTGTATTGCTGTTCTTTTTCAGATGCTTCCAGAGATACTGGAATAACCGCTGAATTACTTTCTGCTATGGGCTGGGATTTCTCCTCCAGACTGGATGCCGAATCCGGTGAGACCTGGCAGACTCTTTACTTTTCCGAAAAGTCCGAAGCCGAAGAAGCCAAGGCAAAGCTGGAAGAGTTGCGCCCTATCTGGAACGAACTGGAAATCGTGTTTGGCGAAGTGTCCGTCACAGAGCTGAAAAAAGAAAACTGGGCAGAATCATGGAAGATCCATTTCAAGCCTATGGAAATTTCCGACCGCCTTGCAATCACTCCTCCGTGGGTTGATTTCCCGGCAAAAGAAAACCAGAAAGTCATTATTCTGAACCCCGGTTTGAGTTTTGGTACCGGTCAGCATGCAACCACAAAATTCTGCTTGACAAAGCTGGATGAACTGGCACAGACCTTGCCGGAAAACTCTTCCATGCTGGATGCCGGATGCGGTTCCGGGATCCTTGCCATCGCAGCCGTAAAGCTTGGCTGGAAAGAGGTTTATGCTTTTGATATCGATCCCGATGCCGTCCGGATTTCACAGGAAAATTCAGCGGATAATCAGGTGGATTCCATTCATTATGCCACTGCGCCGCTGCTGGAATACTCCTGCGGAAACAAGATGTTCGACTGCATTGCGGCAAATATTCTCTCTTCTGCGTTGCTTGCCGGAAAGAATAAATTGCTCTCCATGCTGAAACCGGGCGGAACACTGATCCTTGCCGGAATTCAGGATGCTGAGTTTGAAATTGTCAAAAAATCATTCTGCGCTTCCGGCTGCGAGCTGATCTCCACTGCAGAGGAAAGCGGCTGGCGCGGCGGGATGTTTCATTACAACAAATAATCCAAAAATCACATAATTAACTGCCACGAAAGGAAATAAAAAATGGCTAAATCTTACAAGATCGCAACACTGCCCGGAGACGGGACAGGTCCTGAAGTCGTTGCTCAGGGTGTCAGAGTTATCGAAGCTGCTGCAAAGAAATTCGGTTTCAGCGTTGATTTCACCGAATTCAACTGGGGCGGTGACAACTATGTAAAGACCGGTGTCGTCCTTCCCGACGATGCTGTTGAACAGCTCAAGAAATTTGATGCAGTTTTCCTCGGTGCCATCGGAAGCCCGAAAGTCGCTCCCGGAATCCTTGAAAAAGGTATCCTCCTCAAACTCCGTTTTGAACTTGACCAGTACATCAACCTCCGTCCTGTCAAACTCTATCCCGGCGTTGACTGCCCCCTCAAGGACAAAGGTCCCGAAGATATCGACTACGTTGTCGTTCGTGAAAACACCGGCGACGTTTACACCGGCATGGGCGGCGTTTCCATGAAGGGAACTTCTGATGAAGTCGCTATTCAGGAAATGGTTTATACCCGCGCACAGGTCGACAGATGTCTGAAGTATGCTTTTGAACTCGCTGCAAAGCGTCACACAAAAGAAAATCCCTGGAGAGGTCTCTCCGAAGAAGACAAAAAAGCCGGTTACACCTCCCAGCTCACGCTCTGCGGTAAGACCAACGTTCTGACCTATGTCTTCAACCTCTGGGAACGCGCTTTCCACGAAATGGGCAAAAACTATCCCACCGTCAAACTCAACTACTGCCATGTGGATGCAACCTGCATGTGGATGGTCAAGAACCCCGAATGGTTCGATGTGATCGTCACCTCCAACATGTTCGGCGATATCATCACTGACCTTGCAGCCATGACCTCCGGCGGTATGGGTATCTCCGCAGGCGGAAACCTGAACCCCGAAGGTGTCAGCATGTTTGAACCTATCGGCGGAAGTGCTCCGAAGTACACCGGTATGAATGTCATCAACCCCTGCGCTGCAATTCTCGCCGGTGCAATGATGCTGGAACACCTCGGCGAAACCGAAGCTGCAAAAGCAATCGAAAAGAGCGTTGCATACTGCACCGAAAACAAACTGAAATCTCTCTCCGCAGGAAAGATGGGTTACTCCACCAGCGGAGTCGGTGATCTCGTTATCGAAAATCTCTGATCATCTGAGGCAATTTCAAAAGTCTTCAAAAATGGCAGAAAATTCTTGTTGCGATCTGCAAATGGAGCGTTTTCGGTGGTTACCCTGTGGGTAGCCACGCT
>SUVT01000043.1 GCA_015061845.1 Lentisphaerota bacterium | reverse complement strand
GCTGCCGGTGCTGTAGAAGCGATCTTCTCCATCCTTATGATGCAGAACTCCTTCCTCTGTCCGACAGCCAACTTGCAAGAGCCGGAAGAAAATTTCGCTTGGGCTGATCTGATCCGGGAAACCCGCGAAGGCGTGAATGTCCGTCACAGCTTGAGCAACAGTTTCGGCTTCGGCGGTTCCAATGCGTGTCTTGTTTTCTCCAAACCGGAGTAAGTTCTAATGGAAGAGAAATCGTTCCGTCCAAAGCTCCCGCCCTGGATCCGTGTCCGTGTCTCCTGCGGAGCTGTTTCTGAAAAAGTGGACAGCCTTGTCAAAGGGCTTGCTTTGAATACCGTCTGTCAGGGCGCCCAGTGTCCCAATCAGGGCGAATGCTGGGGGCGCGGCACTGCTGCGTTTATGATCCTCGGCAGCCGCTGTACCCGCAACTGTAAATTCTGTGCTGTCGGCGAAGTGAAACAGCCGTTGCCGCCCGATCCGGAAGAACCGGAACGTCTGGCTCAGGCAGCTGCCCAGATGAATCTGAAATATGTTGTTGTGACCTGCGTTACCCGTGATGACCTGCCGGATGGTGGTTCTTCTGCATTCGCTGCAACGACAGCTGCATTGAAACGTGCCGTCCCCGGAATCAAAGTGGAAGTGCTAACTTCTGATTTTCAGGGAGTTGAAAAAGATATTGCCACCGCCATGGAAGGAGTGGATGTTTTTAATCACAACCTCGAAACAGTGGAGCGTATGACACCGCTGGTCAGAAGCAAAGCCCAGTACCGCAGATCTCTGGAAGTCCTTGCAACAGCTGCACGCCTTTCCGGTGGAAAGATCCCGGTGAAGTCCGGTATCATGGTCGGCTTGGGTGAAACAGATGCCGAAGTGGAACAGACGATCCTTGATTTGCGGGCAGCAGGTGTTTCCCTTCTGACCATCGGACAGTATCTGCCGCCTTCCAAAGATCATTGGAAACTTGACCGCTTTGTAACGCCGGAGCAGTTCGCTGCCTGGGGTAAATTTGCAAAGGATGCCGGTTTTACTCACGTTGCGTCCGGTCCTCTTGTCCGCAGCAGTTATCATGCGGATCTTCTCGCCGCAGGAAAAGAAGATGCTTTATCCTGAGGATGCAATCCTGTTAGCTCCTCTTGCCGGTTTTACAGACCAGGCAATGCGCCGTGCCTGTGCAAGACACGGCTGCAAATATTCTTTTGCTGAGATGATCGATGCAGGTTCTCTTGTCTACGGAAATGAAAAAACGTTCCGCCTTGCAGAGCGTGCCGCCGATGAAACATTTCTGGGGATTCAGCTTGTCGGTTCTGAACCGGATCTACTGAAAAAAGCCGTTGAGATCGTCAACAGCAGAAATTATGATGTGCTGGATTTCAATCTCGGCTGTCCGGCACCGAAAGTGGAAAAAAAGTGCGAAGGCGCAGCTTTTGCGTTGCACAGACCGGATGAGGCTGTCCGGATGACAGAACTGCTGGTCAAACATTCCCGGATCCCGGTCACAGTAAAAACCCGGATCCTTTCCCGTGAAAATCCTGAACAGACTGTTGCGTTTTTGAAACGTCTGGAGTCAACAGGGATCGCTGCATTGACTTTGCATGGGAGAATTGCGAAAGAATTTTATTCCGGAGAACCTGCACGGGAGATCATCTCTGCAGCCCGTGAGGCGTTGTCGATCCCGTTGATTGCAAATGGCGGTGTTATGAGCAAGGCAAATTATGATGTGATGCGCCGGGAATCCGGCTGCAGCCGTGTGATGCTTGCCCGCGGTGCAATGGGGAACCCCTGGCTGTTTGCGGAGCTGACCGATCCCGATTTCCGTCCACCGACAGTGGAAGAGTTGGCGGAAGAGATTCGTCTGCATGTGGAAGATATGCTGGATTGGTACGGGGAAGAAGTTGGATTCCGTGCCTGCCGGAAAGTAGTTTTGGAATATTTACGGGGCAGGGGATATCCCGGTTCGCTCCGTGCAACTGCATCATTTTTAAGTACGCGTGCCGGTTTAGCGGAATTACTGAATGAAGTCCGGCGCGGTCCTGCGGAAGGGTTTTGGACATTTTTGAAAAATAATCCTGAATCTCCGCGTCAACTCTCACAATAAAAATCAGAAAAGAGCGTTTAACGGGTATGGAAAAGAAGATGTCAGAAGAGCTGGCGGACGGCGAATTGATCCGCGCTTACCTTGCCGGAAATGCGGAATCATTCGAGATTCTTTACAACAGATACCGGAAGCCGCTTTATGCCTTCTTGAACAGGCTCCTTGAGAATTCACCGGCAGCAGATGATCTCTTTCAGCAGACCTGGCTGAAAGCGATCCGGAATTTTCCGTCTTATGAAAATAAGCAGAAATTCTTTGCATGGCTCTCCATGATCGCCCACAATCTGGCTATGGACCACTTCCGCCATCAGAAGCGGACAGCAGAACAGCCGTTGGAAGAGGGGATCCTGAACAGTCAGTGCGGTGAAGGACAGGAAGCATGGTCGCAGATGAACGATGAAGAGTTCGAGGAAGCGTTTGAACAGGCTGTCGCCGGGCTTCCGGACGAACAGAAAGAAGTCGTGATTCTCCGGCGGAATGGTCTGTCATTCAAGGAGATAGCAGAAATTCAGAAGTGTCCGCTGAATACGGCACTGGGAAGAATGAATTACGCGTTGAAAACTTTACGAAACAGCCTGCGGGCGTGGAGGGATTCATGAACATATGTGAACAAACAAAAATCAGGATGTTGGAAGGTGCTGCTCTTTCTGTTGAAGAACAGAAGCATCTTGAAACCTGTCCGGATTGCCGGAGTTTAGCAGCATTTGCCAAGCGGATGGAACAGTTGCCCGCTATGGAAAAAGAGGTGCCTGCTTATCTTGATGAAGCTGTTCTCAAGGCCGCCTCTGTTCCTGTCTCCAAGCCGCGCTGGAAGATGGTTCTCTGGAAAGTTGCAGTTCCGGTCGCCGCAACCTTTGCTTTCGTTTCCGGTCTTCTGTTTTATCAGTCAAATGATGATATTTCCGGTCAGTCTGTTTCTCCCGTAAAAGTTCCTGTCGCAGTGAAAAAAAAGACTCCGGTTCAGACGGTGGCATCCGTTGAAGTTAAAAAAGAACCGGTAATCAATAAAGAACCTGTTAAAACTTTTGACGAACAGATTTTTGAATTGGCAGAGGATGTCGGAAGTGGAATGACTTCTTTTTCCGAAACAATGGATTCCGTTTCTGAAACAATGGATATGATGATCTAAGGAGGTTGTATGTTGAAGAAACTTTTTACTTTTATATTCGTGTTTTCTCTTGCTCTTTCTTATGGACAGGGGAGAAAGCCGGGACAGAAATTTGAAGGCAGAAATCCGGCAAAACATCCCCTGTTCGCTGTGCTGGAAAGTGATGCTTTCACTCCGCAGGAACGTGCCCGCTTAAAGACTCTTGCAGCAAAGGATATGAAAGCGTTCACCATGGAAATGCGGAAACACTTCATGGCTCATAAAAAGGCGGAAGCGACAAAAATACTGGCACTCCGCAAGCAGATCCGTGAAGCAAAAAATCCCGGTGAAAAGAAAAAATTGACAGAACAGCTCCGGACGGAACTCAAGAAACGGGCGGAAAAACGCCTTGCTTTTCATAAACGGCTGCTGGATGAAACAGAACGGAACCTTCAGGCCATGCAGAAACGCTGCAATCAGCTGAAAAAAGAGTATGAGAACCGGAAGAATTGCAAAGATAAGCTGATCGAAAAAGAGATAAACGAAATTCTTTCTGACAATCCTCCAAAGTATCTGGAACGCAGTGCAAACTGGGATCCCGGCAAACCCATGCCGCCGATGCATTCGAGAAAAAACAGACGCTGAATGCCGTAATTCTTGAAAGCCTGGTAAAAAAATCCGGGCTTTTTTTTATTATTACACCTGATATTTTTTTCTTATGCTCTTGAAACTTTTACAAAACAGGTGTACATTACCGGATAAAAGAAAAACAACCCATTAAGGAGATTTCTCACATGAAGAAAGTTTTGATCCCGACAAAGCTTGATAAAGTTGTCAAGCAGATCCTCGAAGAAAAAGGATTCACCGTAGTTCAGGACAAGGATACCCCCCTTGCTGATCTCGCAAAAGCCAATGCCGATGCAAACGTCATGATCGTCCGCAGTGAAAAAGTTCCTGCTGAAATCATCGATCTCCTTCCCTCTCTGCAGCTCGTCGTCCGCGCAGGTGCCGGTTTCGATAATATCGATACCAAGTATGCCCGCAGAAAAAATATTGACGTCATGAACACCCCCGGTGCCAACTCCAACGCTGTGGCTGAAGAAGTCGTCGCAATGATCCTCGCAGCATACCGTAAACTGGTTCCCGCTGATATCTCCACCCGCGCCGGAAAATGGGAAAAATCCAAATTTATGGGACACGAACTCACCGGTAAGACCCTCGGTATCCTCGGTCTCGGTCACATCGGACGCCTGCTCGCAAAACGCGTTTCCGGTTTTGAAGTCACTGTTCTCGGTTTCGACCCCGTTATCTCCAAGTCTTTCGCTGACAGCATCGGTGTGAAACTCTGCACCGTTGAAGAAATCTTCAGCCAGGCTGATATCATCTCCCTGCACATTCCCGAAAATGATGCCACCCGCGGCATGGTCAACGAAAAACTTCTCTCCCTCATCAAACCCGGCGCAATGATCGTCAACTGCGCCCGTGCAGGTATCGTTGATGAAGAAGCTCTCCGCAAGGCAAAAGCTGAAAAAGAACTGATCTACTGCAACGACGTTTATAAGAAAGATGCCGAAGGCGAAAAGACCATCGCAGATGTCGCTGACGTCATGGCTCCCCACCTCGGTGCAAACACCTACGAAGCAAACTTCGTGGCAGCCCGCCGTGCAGCAGAACAGACCGTCGACTACTTTGAACAGGGAATCACAACCTGCGTTGTGAACAAAGGTGTGCCCGATGGACTCAATCCGGAATATCAGCAGCTTGCAGGAACTCTTGCAAAGCTGGCAAAGTGCGCTCATGGCGCAAACAACCCCTTCAACAAGATCGAAGCAAGCTTCTACGGCAACCTCCACGGTTTCGCAAAATGGATGCTCGCTCCCATCTGCGCCGGTGTCTCCTCTGATTTCGACCCCTTCATGGATAACAAAGATGCCCAGAACTTCCTCGATGGCAGAGGCATCAAATTCGTGAACCGTGATGTGGATGATTCCAAGAAGTACGGCGAATCCATCACCATCGACCTCGCTGATGCAAAAGGCGGTCTCGTCTCCGTTCGCGGTACTCTCACCGAAAACAAGATGATGATCGCACGTCTCAATGACTTCGATAATCTCTATCTTGACCCCCACGGCTACAACGTGTTCTTTGAATACGAAGACAAGCCGGGCGTGATCGCAAAGCTCTCCGGTATCCTCAGCATCTCCGGAATCAATATCTCCGATATCCGCGCTCCCCAGTTCAAGAGCGGTGAAACAGCCCGTTCTCTGGCAGTGATCAAGACCGATACAGAAGTCTCTGATGAACTGTTGGCAAAGATGGCAGATTCTGCAAATGCAATCTCCGCATTCAAGTTCAACTGCTGAACAGTCTGAACAGAAAAGCACCGGATCATTCAATCCGGTGCTTCTTTCTTTCGGAGGAAATCTCGACGGCACAATGGAGCGTTTTGAGCGCGCATTGCGCCGTCTTTCTATGTCCGGATTCAATGTCTTGAAGGTCTCCGGACCTTTGGTAAATCCCGCTGTCGGCTGTGAACCGGGGGCAGGGGATTTTACCAATATTTCCGTTCTCGGTGACTGGAACGGAACACCGCTGGAACTGCTGGATCTGACTCAATCCATTGAGGTGGAAGAAGGACGCCCGGCAGACCATCCCCACTGGGTTTCCCGGACGATCGATATTGATATTATTTTGATGGGCTTTCAAACCATCGACCATCCAAGATTGAAAGTTCCCCATCCTCTTGCTGCAAGCCGGGATTTTGTATTGGTTCCATCCCGTGAAATTCTGCCGCAGGAACTCATGCGCTTTCTGGAAAAGGCATAAAAAAAAGCTGTCACAAGTTGTTTTTGTGACAGCCTTTTGAAAAGCCAAATATTTTACAGACTTTGCCAAGGCGGAAGTTTCTTTGCTGCAGAATCCGATGTATTCGGAATATCGACTCTAGCTTTTGTTGAAACATGTCCATCGAGCCAGAAAAGGTTTACCTTTTCATTATGACGGAAATCCAAATAGAGGAACTGGCCTTTTTCAGCCTCTTTGCTTACCAATTTATAGCAAATTCTATTCGGTTGGACATTTGGATTATCGGTTCCGACATCTCCACCATAAATCACACCGGAGGGTTGTTTTGCTTTACCGGCACGTAAGCCTTTTCTAGGATTGGTTGCCGGATAATTATCTATCATAGAACCATTCAGTTCACTGAAAACAATATCTCCATACCGTCCATGTTTACTGCTGTCTCCCGGAATTACTGCTGAATCACAGAAGAGAAATTGCTTATCTTTTGTCTCAGCATTCCTAATTGCATTTGTTGCTCCCAAGCCACTTGGTTTCATATATCCGGCTTTTGCAATCAAGTTGGCTCCGACATCTAAACCTGTTGCCGAAACCCATGCAACTGCAGGAACATGGAAGCCACTATCATTTTCATACTGCCCGCACAGCAATGCCAACTGTTTTTGATTGCCGACACAATCTGTTGTTCTGGCTCGTTCTCTGGCATTATTCAATGCCGGAAGCAACATTCCTGCCAGAATTGCAATAATTGCAATCACAACAAGTAACTCAATCAGAGTGAAGCACCGGTGCTTCATGCCTGTGTACAGGCATGAATGTCTGTTATCTGTATTCATCATTTCAAAACCTTTGTTTTAATGGTCTGTTCTATCTGTTATTTATTATACAACAGATAGAGGGTTTTGTCAAGAGGGAATCCCAAAGTTTTTCCGGTTTTTATTTAGAAAAACAGCCTTATTTTGTCATTTGGAACTTTTTCAGTCCCTTGACAATGTTAACAGCTTTTTCCAGTTGGGGATCTTTATAGTTTTTTGCTTTGACCGGCAGCGGGTCCGCATCGTTATTCATAATAAATTCCGCAAGCGCGCGTTTTTCATTGTCTTTGAGCTTGACAACAACATCCGGCATGATTCCTTTTCCGTGGATCACATTCCGGCTGGGTGTATAATATTTTGCAATCGTCATCCGTGCCGCACCTCCATCCGGAAGCGGGAAGAACCGCTGAACAGAACCTTTTCCAAAAGATTTTACACCCACAACTGTACCGCGTTTATAATCTTTCATACAGCCTGCGAAAATTTCCGAGGCACTGGCGGAATGTTCATTGATCAGCACCACCAGGGGAAGTTCTGTGTATTTTTTGCAGGCGATCGCTTCATGACGGACAGTCCCTTCAGAACGTCCTTCCACAGAAACGACCAGCAAACCTTTGTCCAGAAAACGACTCAAGGCTTCCACTGTTACATTCAGCTGTCCGCCGGGATTGAAGCGTAAATCTATGATCAGACGGTCGATTTTTTTTCCATATTTTTTCAGATAGGCATCCAGCTCCTTTGCGGTAGTCGAGGTGAACTGATTGATCCGGAGATAGCCGATCCGGTTTTCTATGATTCCCTGATTGACGATAGAAGGCGTTTTTACAGTGTCACGTTTGACAACATACTCTTTGACGGTCTTTCCCCGTTTGACTTTGAGGATGACAGAAGAGCCTTTCTTTCCCCGGAGTTTTCCGACACATTCATCCAACCCCTTTCCACGGAATGAAAATCCGTCAGCAGAAAGAAGAACATCTCCCTTTTTCAGCCCGGCTTTATCCGCTGGATGACGGGGGAGAATTTTGACAAGTTCAAACTCATCATCGTCATTTTTACGAACCGTTGCCCCGATTCCGGCAAAACTTCCCCGGGATCCAGCCATGGAAAAGGAGAATGCACGGGGTGTTTCATAGTTGCTGTGGGGATCAAGATTGTTGAGCATCCCCTTCATCGCACCCTGAATCAGCTGCTTGTAAGTCACTTTATCAGCATCAACATATTTTTCCCGGACAAATTCCATAAGCCGCATGAGCGTGAGCAGTTCCATCTGCAGATCAAGGTCGGTTTCCTCTTTAGCTGTCTTCTTCGGGGCAGGGGGTTCTTTTTTCACACTTTCTGTCGTTGAACAGGCAGAACAGAAGATCATAACAGACAATGCAAGCAGAAACAATTTTTTCATTTTTTACGAACCTTTCTGAAGAAATCCTGAATCAAAGTACGGCACTCTTCTTCCAAAATGCCGCCTGTTGTTTTTACCTGATGAAGCATACCTGGAAAACCGGTTACATCCAAAGCACCTCCGGCACAACCGGAACGGGGATCCGGCAAACCGTAAACCACACGGTCCACTCTGGCATTGACCATCGCCCCTGCACACATGGCACACGGCTCTTTGGTGACATAGACCGTCACATTGTCCAGCCGCCAGTCTCCGATGAATTTTGCCGCTTCTTCCATGGCAAGAATTTCAGCATGGGCGATGGCACTTTTTTTTTCTTCCACCCAATTTCCGCTTCCTCCGATGATTTCACCGTTCAGAACAGCAACCGCACCGATCGGCACTTCTCCGGCATCAGCTGCTTTTTGTGCGAACTCCAAAGCCTTTCGCATAAAGAACTCATCAGTTTCTATGGAATTGGAAATTTCGGAGTTCATTTTTGTTCCCGGATCTGCAATTTTTTCAGAGCTGCAAGATTCTTTTCCGTTGCTCCGTTATTGGCTGCAATGGCATCCTGAGCCCGTTTTCCGAGGGTTGTGCGGAGTTCAGGATCGGCAAGGAGTTTTGCCATAGCGGATTCCAATTCTTCCGCATTTGCCACACGGATCACAGAATCAGCTTTGACAAGGATATCCAATGCCTGACGGAAGTTTTTCAGTTCCATCCCGCAGATGATGGCTTTCCCGAGCATGGCAGGTTCAATGATATTCTGCCCTTCTGTATTTCCGGCAAAAGTCTTTCCCATTGCGACAATATCAGAGGCTGCAATGAAGCCCTGCAGTTCGCCTGTTGTATCAGCAAGCAGACAGTCCGTCTCAGCCGGAACTTCCGTATCGGTTGATTTCCGGAAGACATGCAAGCCGAGATCGGAAAGGGATTTTTTCAGCGCAGCACCGCGTTCCGCATGACGGGGAATCACAAGAAAACGTGCTTCGGGGTGATCTTTCCGTACATTCTGGAATGCTTTAGCGATAAAGACTTCTTCTTCCGGATGGGTGCTGGCGGCAATGACGAACGGTCCTTTCGCATTGCCGAACCACTGGCTGAGATCCGGCACTTTCAGGTGCGCCGGTGCATGTTGATCGAACTTGATGTTTCCGCATACAGAAACTTTATCTTTCATATCGGGCGCAATGGTAAGAAAACGTTCTTTATCGGTCTCTGTCTGAACACAAATCGAGTCAAACTTCCGCAGAAGCGGAGCGAAGAAGAACCGGAATCTGCGATATCCGGGGAAAGAGTGATCGGACATTCTGGCGTTGACCAGCGCAACGGGGATATCGTATATTTTGGCGCAGTTGATGAGGTTCGGCCAGAGTTCTGTCTCAAAAATCACAAGTGCAGAGGGATTGAGAATCATGTAAGTTTTTGCAACATAAGGGAAAAAGTCGATGGGACAGAAGATCAGCTCCACTCCGGGAGGCAGACGCTTTTTCGCAATTTCCTGTCCTGTTGTGGTTGTCGTTGAAAGAACAAATTTCCGGTTGGGATCTTCTTTGATCCAGGCATCCAGCATGGTCAACGCAAGGTTTGTTTCCCCGACACTGACGGCATGAAGCCAGATACATCCGCGGTATTTATATAATCTTTCCAGTTTTTCTCTGGAAAATTTTCCGAACCGTTCTTTATAATTAGATTTTTCTCCCGGTCTCCGGAAATATTTCCAGATCAGCCCGGGGAGGAAAAACAGAAAAGCCAGCGGGAAAAAGAGGTTATAGAAAAACAAAAACATTTGAAAAAAGCTCCTTCGTCGAGTTAAAAATTACTACATCATGTACTGTAATACAAAACTGATTTTTTTCCAGTAGAAAAAGGGAGTTTTTTTCATTTTTTTTGCAAAAAAAAGCCGGCTTCACCAAAAATGAAACCGGCTTTGATTCTCGATGGGGTTCAGCGGACCCATTCTTTGGAAATTTTTGTTCCGGATGCCATTTCTGTGACTTCCAGTTTCCACTTTCCTTTCAGTTCTTTATCTCCGGGCAGATAAGTGTATTCCGCAGTACCGTTGACGGCTGAAATAAACTGTTCGATCTTTTTGCCGTTGGGCTTGGTCAGTACAATGCGGATCGGCTGGATGCCTTTCAGTTCGTCCTGTTTTGCGGTAAGAACAGAAATTTTGAATTCGGCAGGTTTTCCTGCAGTGAAAGCGGGAATATTTTCCACTTTGACAGCTGCTACAGCTTCGGGATAGATCATAAGGATCTTTCCTTCTGTGGGCTTGAAGTTGAGTGTCAGCTTTCCGTTTTTAAGCATATGCTTTTTTTGAGCAGGGAACTCATAAACAGCTCCGTTCGTCTTGAGAGAGACTTCCGCAGTCAGGGGAAGTCCCGCATCAAAGACAGCTTTGTATTTCTTGCCGAAGTAATCGCCGAAAGTACGTTTGTCATTCATCAGGAAGACATACTTGCAGTCGCCGGACTGAAGCGTGCGGATATAAAGTTCTGTGGAGTTGCTGTCCGCAAAGGTGAGACCGTCCGGACGGAATTTCCGCAACTCTTTTGCATATTTCTGCTGTTCGGCGTAGACAACATCGGCAGTAAAACCATCTTTTCGCATGATTTGGTAGTATGTGGTTTTTGTGAGTTTTTCTGTTTCGATGGGATAGGTGACCGCTCCGGGAATCAGCTTTGCCCAGGGGGAATCGGGTTCGGTGAGAACCTTGCCTCCTTTCGCTGTAAATTTCTTGATTGCATCGAAAACATCCTGCGGCAGATGACTTGTTCTGTAAAGCAGGATCCGGTCATATTTTGCCAGCTCGCCGTTCCGGATGGCTTCTTCCGTGATGATCGCAGTGGGAATATTTGCTTTCCAGAAGAGGTTCAGGATAGCATTCGCCTGAGAGTTTCCGTAGCCGCCCCAGTAAGAACGGTTGAAAATCTGGGTGCTGAAAGAGAGCATCAGAACCGTTTTGGGCTGTTCCCGGTCAAGATGACGGGTTGCGCTCCAGAGGGGCTTGACGATATTTTTCGCAAAGTTGGAAACTTCAGCCCGGATGTGCTTCTCCCGGAATTGGGGCGTAGAGGTCGGCAGAAGGAAGTTCAAGTCATAAATTTCGATAGCTTCCGGTTTTGCCGCAAATCCGAGATGGAGAGCGGTCAGGTAAATGTTCGCAGGCTGAACGCCAGCCCACAGATTTCTGGCAGGACCGATTCTCATGCTGTAAAGCCAGAGACTGGGATCAAGAATGAATTTTTCAGGACGTCCGCCCGCACGGCAACTGGAGAGCTGGGATTCCACAGCCATAAATGTTTCACCGGCATCGGGATGACAATAGAACCATGTTCCGGGGCAATCCATTCCCAGCATACGGGAAGAGAGGGGAACATCACGGTAGGGGTCATGATGGATCAAAATATCCGGACGGTATTTTTTGATGATCTTTGCAGCTTCTGCGCGGATCAGGTTGTCGCCGGTTCCCCGCTCCCAGTACCAGAGCATGAAACGGTAATTTTTATCACTGAGGGGGAAGACTGCTGGCGTTTTTGCTTTGACACTTTTCGGAAGAGAAACGACTCTGCCTCTGGTTCCGTCCAGTTCCATATCGGCGGTTTCAGACATGGGAGGCTCGAAACCCAGTTCCTTTCTTGCAAGATCAATATCTTTCTTCCCATAGCTCAGTTCAAGGAAGTTTTCGATTTCAGAGTCAAGCAGGATGCGGTTGATGGCAGGGTAATCCTTGAGCATCTCCATGACTTTTGCAATCCGTTCCTTGATAAACTTTTGTGTTGCTTCGTTTCTGGCATTGAGCTTACCGCTGTATTTTCCATCTTTCCGGATGATAGTCATAGCTTTTCCTCCGACGGGAGTCCGGGAAAGCATGGGGATATGAACGCCAAGCTTCATATTGTGTTTCATGGCATAATCATTTTTGGCAGCGATGGTCTGACGGAGATATTTGATCTCATCTGTCAGGAAAACCACAAATGTTACGCCGTTGAAATGATTCTGATTCATTGCGGCAAGGTCGCCGTTTGCCCAGCTGTAAAAGGTATAAAGATCTTTCTGCGGACGGGAGAGAAGCGTGATTTTGAAAGACGCATTCATTTTCCCTGAAGAGAGCGTGACTGTATAATCGCCATCACTCAACTTGCTGCCGTCGATCACAAACTGACGGTTGGCGGAACTTGAAGCAGCAACTTTTCCGGGGGTCCAGCTCTGAGCTTTCTTATTGAAAATGAACTGAACTTTGCCCGGGTCAGCAGGTGTTCCGCTGCGGTTGATGAACTCTGCATTCAAAACGATTTTCTCATCGCGGTAGAAAACGGTTCTCTGTGTGGGTGTGTTGAGGATCAACTCCTGTTTTGCAAGCGGTTTCGGCTTGGAGTTGACTGTATAAGCAGAGTAGGAGGTAACGGTGAGCTGGCGGAACTTTGCTTTCCGTTCGTGAACGCCGAACCCGATGGTTCCTTTCTTGAAAGTTTCATCGTAAGCACTGACCATTTCGGTGTCGTTGACTCTGACATGGATCATGTTTTCATGTCTGCCGATGGAGATCGTCAGGGGGGCAAGACGGGTTCCGGCAGTGGGGATCTTGATGGTGTCGGAGGTGACTTTGTTCAGAAGTGTTTCAACGCCGTTTTCCACTTTATAGATGAAAATCGTTTTGACAGCACTGGCTCCCTGATGAACAACTCTGTAACCGTTTTTGTCGTCCTGACGGCAGAATTCGAGAATGATATTTCCGACATTGTCAAAGGTGGTGATGCGTGCGGTATAGACGAAACTTTCCGGCATGACCTGATTGAGAACAGCAAGCGCATTTGTCTCGATATTATCAGAAAGTTCAGCATAACCCCACAGCATTCTTTTCCAGTTTCCTCTGACAACTTTGAAGGGAAGTGGTTTTCTTGTTTCAGTGGAAACAAACGAAAAGTGTTTTGTGGATTTTTCCTGCGGATTGAATTTTTCCGGAACGACGACTTTGTTCAGAAATTTTACATTTGTCACTTTTCCGGGAAATTTGAATGCACCGCTGGCATAGGCTCCGACAACGAGTTTGTAGCTGTTTTCGTGAGGCGGGAGAACTCCGGACCCTTCGGCGACTTTTTCACCGTTCAGATACATGACAGCTTTTCCGTTATCAAAAGTAACGGTGATTTTATTGGTCTGGAAAGGAACAAGTTCTTTTGTTGCAGAGAGAAATTTACCGCCCTGGGAACGATAATAGATACTGGACTTTCCATTCAGAGAACTTCTGCTGTAACCCATGCCCCAGGATTTTTTTGCGGAATCATAACCTTTTGCCAGGAGACGATATCCGAATCCTGAAGCAAATTCAGACATGGGGAAGACATCCATCTGAATGGTTTTGATATTGCTTTCCTGAGCGGGCAGTACAAAGGAAAAGAATCCCAGCAGAGCCAGCAGAGCGAGTTTTATTTTGACTTTCATTGTAACTCCTTAACTATTGCAGTATTAATAATATCTTACACCTGTCCGGAACCACTTGAAGAGATCAGACGTTGCTTTCGGAGTGGGAAGCTTCATTGCGCTGACATGACCGTCAGCATGAGCCGTGTTGATATAACCATTATGTTTGAGCATTGTTTCCGGCATGGGACTATCCGTAGATCCCCAGCCAAAATAGTATGGTCCGGTTGCTCCGGTATTAAAGTTTGCCGTCTTTTCTGTATCCATCAGAATTACATAGTTGGAGGGCTGTCGGATGGAACCTGTTTTATATCTGAGATACTTTTCATCATTAGAATCGACATATATGAAGCCGGAATTATTTGTTCCGTAGCTGAGAGAGAAGCCCCAGAAACCGATTGTATGAGTGTGCTTGTCAGAAGGACAGCTGAAAAGGTTTCCGGTCTTCGCTCTGGTATTTTTCAGCTTGTAATAGCGATTGACAGCTGTCATCCAATTCGGAGTGATCTCATTACTGTCATAGAAACCGTCTTTCATAACAGAACAGGGCATGTAATCGTTGTTGTCATCGGAATAATTGCTGAGATATCTTCCGAGTTCTTTCTGATTATTGGCGCAGTTTGATTGTCTGGCTGAACTTCTCGCATTGTTCAATGCGGGGAGCAGCATCCCTGCGAGAATTGCGATGATTGCGATCACAACCAACAGCTCGATCAGCGTGAAGCACCGGTGCTTCATGCCTGTACACAGGCATGAATGCTTGTTACTTGAACTTTTCATTTTTCGTTCCCTTTCTTTTTTATATTGCATTTTTTATTCGTACTCTTGCTCTATATTTCAAACTATCGTACTTATCGTCCATAATTTTCATAAAATCGTCAATGGAGAGTGTGCCGGAAAGCAGGTCTTTCAATTCTGCTCTCATATAGATTCCAAGAAGTTCCGAGAGAATATTGTTTTCATTATCAGAAGATTTTCTGAGGAACAGACTTTGAATGATATCGGACGAGGCATTTTCTGTCAGATAATATTTTTTCTGCAGATGTTCCAGAAGCACTGGCTTATATACAGGCAGATTTTCTTTGATATCTGCGCAAAGTTCCTGAACATCCTTTGAGATAAGATATTGGATAAATCCGGCGGCGGACTGGATATCCAGACAGTTTTTTGTGATTGAAAAACGGAGCGTATCTGTCAACAGATTTTCTTTCTGCGGGAAAAGCAGATATCCGTGACGGAACTTCGGGGAATCATAAACATGCAGATGGGAAATATTTGCCAACAGGAAAAGCCGTTTCCCCTGCAGAAAACTTTCAAGATTATCCAGTGTATGATTCTGGGAAATGACAAAGAGTTTTTCTTTATCAGCGGCGGATTTTCCTGCTTGAACGATTCCTTCCAAAACCGAACGGAAGTTGTCCATATTTCCTGTCAGCATATCCGGCAACGCCTTGAAGTGAAAATAATCCCAGATTCTGATGCCGGAACTGCAATCTTCCGGCAATTTTTCTGCAGCTTCTTCCAAAAGCGGAAGAAGTTCTCCCCGGTTCATCCGTTCGGGAATATTTTTGATCCCAAGCTCCTCTGCCATCTCCTGATTCCAGAGAATGGTCGGCACAGAAATATAAAAAGGTATCTGATAATCTGATTCAAAATGGAGATTCTTGAAGACATATTGATCAGAAGTCAGAAGTTTTTTGAGGGCCGGAGGAAGTTTGGCAAGCTCCTGCCGTTCATCGAACTGAAAGAAGTCTGACATCATAATGACATCAACAGCTTCTTTTTTTATGATTTCAGAGATTTGATCCGGCGCAGTTCCGGGAGAGAGCCAAACCATTTCCACCGGAGTATTCTTGTGCGTCTCATTATATTCAGCAACGACCTTTTCCCAAAACATTTTCTGCTTCGGCAGGTTTTCATAAATAAGGAAACGCAACGGCGCAGGCTGCATCATTTCATATTCCATACCGAGAATGAACGGGTTGATCTGCTGTGGAAACTCCTGTTTCCGGTTAGCGACCATGGTTCCCAACCGTCCGCGGCGGACGATCATTCCGTTCCGGTAGAATTTTTCCAATGCGCTGCGAACCGTGACCCGACTGATTTCCAGAGTCTCAGAGATCATCCGTTCCGGTGGCAGGGCAGTTTCCGGCTCCAGTCGGACAAGCAATGCTTCCAGCTGTTCTTCCAACTGACTTTTCAGAGACTTCGGTGAACTCCTGTCGATCGTCAGCGTGCTTAATATTTTTTCTGTCGTCATAATTGTTCTATTTGTGTTAATACCAATAATACCAATCTTTTCATATTATATCATTTTTTTATTAAATTGTCAAGAGGGGATGAGAAAAAAATAAAAAAAATTCTGCATTCTGTTCTCTTTGTCACGAAAAATTTTTAATTGAAGATTCCTGAAGGATTTAATTTTCCGTTTTTTTTCAAACTTGCTTGATTTATTCACCTTCCTGTTGTAACTTACCTCATATTTTTCAATTTTAACGAAGGAGATGTTCATGGATTGGAAAAAATACATTGAAAAGTATGAAACGGAACTGAACAATAAAGTAATTCCGTTCTGGATGAAAAATTGTGTCGATAAAGAATGCGGCGGTTATTTTACCAGTCTTGACCGCGACGGTTCCGTTTATGATACCACAAAGTATATGTGGATGCAGTGGCGGATCGTTTACATGTTTGCAGAAATTTATCTGGCTGGAAATAAAAATCCTGAATTCATCAAAATCGCAGAAGAAGGGTTCGACTTTCTCTACAAACACGGCAGAGATGAAAACGGCATGTACTACTTCGCAATCAACCGCGAAGGCGTTCCGGCAATGGCTCCTTACAGCCTTTTCTCTGATTGTTTCGCAGCTATGGGCGGTGCAAAACTTTATAAGATCACCGGAAAACAGATCCATGCCGATGCTGCAGTTGAGGCAATGAACAACTACCTCAAACGCGCTAAATCCGGAAACAGTGCGCTGCAGTGGAACAAGTCTATGGAAGGTAAGACCGCTTATCTTTCCCTCGGACATTATATGATGATGGCAAACCTCGGCTTGATCATGAATGAATGTCTCGGCGGCGATCAGTTCAAAGATGCTATGGATACCGCAGTGGATATGGTTCTGAATAAGTTCTACTCTCCTGAATTCGGTCTTGTCTTTGAAAATATGCCTGTCAACAGTGACAAGCCCGACCTGGAAAGCAGCATCGGGCGTCAGATGAACCCCGGTCATGTGCTGGAAGCTATGTGGTTCCTGCTCAATTATCTGGAAAATGTCCCCGGTTCAGAAGAAAAAATCAAAGGGATCCTGAATATTATCTCCAACACACTGGAATTCGGCTGGGACAAGGAATACGGCGGGATCTATTACTTCATGGATGCCCTCGGAAAGCCCCATCTGGAACTCCAGCACAACATGAAACTCTGGTGGGTGCATAACGAAGCCACGCTGGCTTGTCTTTATGCCTACAGCGTTTCCAAAGACGAAAAATTCCTCAAGTGGTTTGAAAAAGTCGATGCCTGGATGTGGGCTCATTTCCCGGATCCGGATTATGGCGAATGGTTTGCTTACTGCGACCGTCAGGGAAATCTTACCCATTCCCTCAAGGGCGGTAAGTGGAAGACATTCTTCCATGTTCCCCGCTGTTTGCTCTTTGCCGCTGAACGCATGAAGAAAATTCAGAACGGATAACAGATGAACGCTGTGCGCAGAACTCTTTTTCTCATCCTGCCGGTCGCAGCCTGCGTTATCCTCTGCTCCTGTGCTACCGCTCTTACTGTGGAGAATCTGGGACGGGAATCTTTCCGCTGGAGTCCGAAGGATATGCAGGTGACGATCCGCACGACTACGGATAAAAGTTTTCTGGAGCATCAGACTGTCTGTATTACTAAAAAGGGAACTCTGAAGGAATTCCGGGTTCCCTATGATTTTGACCAGAAGTATCCGTTTGTAAGCAAAATAACCCGGACAAAAGAGTATCCGGTCAAAGGAAACTTGCCTGTCTTTGCTGTTAAAGTCAAAGCCAATGCAGTGCCTGTGATGACACGGCATAAAGATGGCTTCCTGATAACCAATGATTCAAAACTGAACTGGTCCTATGTGGGAATGGCGGAATCAGTCAAACCATACGACGTGACATCAGAGGATTTTCAATCTCTTCAAAAGCCTTTCTGGTTCTGCCGGGGAAAAAATGAGTGGTTTCTCTGTGTGCCGCTGCAGCCGATCAGGATAGACGATTATTATCAGATATCAACGATGATCATTCACCCCGGAGGCGAGCGTTATCTTTCTCCGGAAGAGACCAGAAATGAGGAACGGTACTGGAGCGGGATCGGGATCAATTGTGCAAGATTTGCCTGCTCAATCATCCCGCTTGCTTTCGATATCGCAACGTTCCCCGTCCAGTTGATCGTTTTTATGATGATCTGATTTTTTACCAGATCCGTTCCGGCAATCCGAGAACTTTGGAAATTTCATTCCGTGTCGGATGGTTCGGATGGGTATTATTGAGTTTGTTTTTCGTAAAACCGATTGCATAGCCGGTTTCTTTATCAGCAAAGCCTTCTGCTCCGCAGGCTCCACCGTGACCGAACATTCTGCCGTAATTTCCGACAGGTCCGCAAAGGGCATAACCCATGCCGAAACGGTCCCAGTTCCGCATATCATTATCGCCGGGTGCGCGACAGGGAACGGTTGCTTCTTCAATCGTTTTTTCGCTGACCAGACGAATTCCGTCCATGCCGCTGCCGATCAGAGAGGCATACATTTTCGCCAGAGAACGGGCGTTGATACAGCCGTTACTGGAGGGATTCATACCATTCAGAACATAAAATTCATTGTGGGAAAGTCTGGAGTCATTGGGATCATGACCCGTTGCATCAAGAAATGCAATGTTATTATCAAACTGTTCGCGGTTGATTCCGAAATACATTCCGTCAAGTCCAAGCGGATCAACGATTTCTTCTTTCAGAATCTGATTGAATGATCTTCCGTCAGCCAGTTCTGCCAGCCTTCCGGTCAGAACTCCGTATGTATAAGCATGATAATGATGAACCCCGCCGATCGTATCTTTCGGGGTTCCGTCCTGCATCAGACGGCAGACTTTTTCCCAGTTATAGAGGTCTTCATGGGGAACCTGCGGTGTTTCATAAAGTCCGGCACGGTGGGAAAGAACGTTACGGATCGTTGTCCCTTCCTTTCCGTTCACACCGTAACCGTCCCAGAACTCTGTAACAAGATCATCATAATCCAGCTTTCCCTGATCTTTCAGGATCAGCATCATGGTCGTGCAGACACCTTTTCCTACAGAGAAGACCGAAAAGAGGGTTTCCGGGGTTACTTTTTTTGTTTTTTCTGCAGAGGTGTAGCCGGAAACAAGATCGCAAACCAGCTCCCCGTAACGGTAAACCGTCAGCTGACAGCCGCATTCTTCTCCGGATTCAACAGAACGGTCAAGAACATCTTGAAGTTGTTTGATAATATCCATTTTTTATCTCCTCAGATTGTGATGATCGGAATATTATTGAGACTCTGTGCCAGTTTTACTGCATCGGAAAACAGCTGCTCCATATGTTTGTCTGAAGCGTTCGCAACAGGAATATAAACACCGTCTCTGCGGACCGCTGAAAGCATAAGAACCCCATCGTTCCGGATCGTCAGACCCAATGCGACCACATCTTCAGCCTTCAGTACATCGTTGCGCTTTATGCTTCCGGGAATGGAACTGCAGCTGAAAAAGCGGAACCAGTAAAGTTTTCCATCTGTCCGGTCATATACAACACCCCGCGGAAAAATCGTTTTCCAGATCGTCGCAACCAGCAGCAATGCGGCAAGATAGAAGTGCGGCATGATATGCACCCCGAGCATAATGGAAATCCAGAGGAAAAAGAATTGAACCAGCAGCGACACGTAAGAACGATGCGGCGGAAAACAGCCGTAACGACCTTCGATTTCCCGATATTTTCCTGATACTTTTCCAACTGAGATCTTACATTCCCCGCAAACCAGAAATGTCATTTCTTTCAGTCGTTCTGTGGAAAACAGGATCTGATGTTTTTTCAGTTCTTCCGGAAGCGTGATCTTTCTGCGATGAAGAAGTGCGGCAATGATCAAAAACGGAAGTCCGGCAAAAATCAGGATCCATCCGCCTGCACACAGCAGCCAGTCTGCACGGTACTTCGTTACAACTGCCGCCTCCTGCGGAGCATCAGGGTTTACAATACAATACAGACGGACTCCGGGTTTACATTCTGCATCGGCGCGTTTTGCATCCCCGACGATCTGTGAACCGGTGTAGCTTTTTCCCTGGAAGGTATAACGGTAGCGGAATGTATAATCTTCTGCGGTCTTCTTATGTTCCTCTACGACTGCTTCAGTTTTTGTCCAGTGATCAAGTTTCCAGTTCCAGATGAGTGTTTTTACCTGAAAAGTCAACCCGATCAGAATCAGGAGAAGTCCGATCAGACAGCGTCTTGCAACAACTTTTTGCCGTGCTGATTGGAACCAGATTTCCCAGCGGTTTGTATTATGGAAAAATGAAAAATCTGTCTTGACTTTGGATTCCAGCCAACTCTGGATCTCCTTTTGTGTCTTTGCAGGATAAAGCCCCAGTTTCAATACCTTTCGCTTTCCGTTTTTCAGGAAAAGAATGGTTGCTGCTCCCACACGGTTTTCCGGTTTCGCATCTATCTGAATGATTGCAACGATATCCGTGTAAAGATATCTGGTCGGGAGAAGGGTAAAGGAAAAGAAGGTGATCCCGTGTTCATCAGCTTTCGCATAATTGATCAAAGCTCCAATGACCAGAATGGTCAGAAGAGAGAAAAACAGCGCAACGGAAAATTCCCGGTTCATCCAATAAGCGATTCCTGAAAGAACCGCAACGATCCCGCCTACTACTAGGGGAGGAATGAGTGAACCCCGGAAAAATTTTTTGTCGTTCATATAAAACCTTTCAAATGAATGAGTGTATAAACTCGATTTTCAGTTTCAGCTCAGAGTGGAATTTCTTCATCTCTGCCGATAACTTTTCGTGAATCTCTTCATAAGAGAGAGAATAATTTCTCGGGATCAGAACATGATAAGAAAGAATGATTTTTTCTTCGTCTTTCTTCATTCTGAAATCATAAACTTTGAAGTGCGGATCAAATTCTGCAACAACATCTTCCATACGAACCCGCCACTCTTTGACTTCGGGATCTGTCGGATTGTAGGGGTCACAGTGCAGCAGCAGATGGATCGGAAGATTTTTCCCGATTTCAACTTCCGCATTTTCCAGCATATCATGAACGGATAAAATATCATCATGCATTTCCACTTCGGCGTGGGCTGTCGCAAAATACTGGTTCGGTCCATAGTTATGAATAATAATGTCATGAACACCTTTGATTCCATGGCATTGCAAAAGCCGAGCCTGCAATTCCTTCACGATTTCCTTGCTGGGCGGTTCCCCAAGCAGTGGGTTGATCGTATCCCGCAGAACCTTGCCGCCGCCAATCAGGACGAGCAGGGCAACCAGAAAACCGGCACACCCATCAATGGGAAATGACGTATATTTTGATCCAACCACAGCCAGGAGGACAACCGATGTTCCGATCATGTCGCTCAAACTGTCAAATGCTGCTGCAGAAATCGCTTCAGAATGGATTTTTTTCCCAATATGACGGTAGAAAAGAAATAGCCATAATTTGAACAGCAATGAACCGGCAATCAGCCAGAGCAAAACAGGCGCAGCTTTAACCGGTTCCGGCGTAATGATCCGGAGAAAAGATTCTTTCAGAAAATCCAATCCCATTGCAATGATAATGACGGAAACAATAACCCCTGCGACATATTCCATTCTGCCATGACCGAACGGATGCTCACTGTCAGCTGGTCTGGAGGATAATTTGAACCCGAATACAGTGACAACACTGCTGCCGGCATCAGATAAATTATTTACGGCATCAGCTGCAATAGCAACACTTCCGGAGAGGATCCCGATAATAAATTTCAACAGAAACAGCAGAAGATTTACTGCAATACCAATATAACCGCTGAACACCCCATACGCAACTCTGACTTTGGGGAGATCCGGATTTTCATAGCCGGGAACAAAAAGTCTGATCAATAGTTTTGTTAACATCAAGGTCTCCAGTTTTTTGAAAGAAGAGTATTCGGAAATATACACCATAATTAATGTTTTTTCAAATAGTGAAACGGGAAATATTAAATCAGTGCAATAAAAAAGACCGGAAGAAAAATCATCCGGTCTTGTGATAACTGATCTGAAAATCAGAATGCTTTAAACTGAATCAGTTAAGCTTTTTCTTTGCTTCAGGATCTTTCTGCTGCTCTGCCTTGGGAGCTTTTGCGGGTTTCACAACTCTGGGATGTGTAACCATAGCTTCTTTTTTTGCTTCTTCGCTGATCGGCTCCAGGAACAATGTGATGTTGTTTTCATTCAGAGTCCATGCATTGTCGAACAAAAGTCCGAATGCAGGAAGAATGAAGATAGAAGTCCAGGCTTCAATCTTTCCAAGGGTACTGAGAGAATAGTCGACAACGTAGACTTTATCACGATAGCCTTCTTTGTAAGCCGTGATAAGCAGCTGATTATCGGTGCTTGTCTCAATAAAAATGGGTGATTTGTTGTTGTACTCAACACCGTTTGCGATTACCGTTGCATCAGCGGGGATAACATCCAGTGTTACAACCTGTGTCCGGCAGCCGCAGAGCAGAACAACTGCAAGTGCCAAGAGTGCGATACCTGTCATTTTTTTCATTTTTTTATACTCCTAAAGTTAAGTCTTAATCGTTGTCATAAAGCTGTGCAGGACTGCCAAACGGTCCGGCAAGTGTATTGATAAGGGAGATGGATACCATGATGTCACGCACCATAACGTTCCATTCGACGATGGGTTTTTTGGGAACATAGACAATGTCAGACGGCTTGAGTGGGAAATCCTGAAGTCTTCCGGACTGCATATCCACAACATTCAAGTTGTAGACCATCGGGTTTTTCAAACCTCCGCGGATAACTTTGATAACCGCAGATTTTGAGTCTTTCAATCCTCCGACTTTACCCAGAGCCTGAAGAATAGTCAAGTTCGGCTGATAAACAACGCTTGACTGGCTTCCAACTTCACCCAGGATTGTAACTCTTGCATTTTCGAGAGACGGAACATAAATGTAATCCTTATTCATGACCGGGATATTGTGAAGCCAATCTCCCTTCGTCATGACTTTTGCAAAGTTGACAGGAAGGATCTTACCGTCACGCATGATGTAAGCTTCTTCCAAGTCAGAAAGCTGGAGAGGTTCATTATCATCTGTTGTAATTGAAAGAACACCGCCTGCAATCGTTATCGCATCAGAAATTCTTGTGTCACCAACGGTGATCGGGTAAATACCGGGTTTGCCAACAGCACCAACAACAGTGATTGTCGCAGGCTGAATTTTTACAGGTTCCAGAATAATTTCACAATCTCTGATATATTTCTTATATTCCTTTGTCAGAAGCTGTGAGGCTTCCGGAATAGTTTTTCCGGCGATTTTTATATAACCGATAGGTGATACGCTGATTGCACCGTCTGCCATGACCTGAACATTGGATCTGCTCAAATCCTGACGGTCAGGAATCATAATGGAAAATGAATCTCCGGGCATGATTTTGTAAAAAGTGGCTGATGCGTTTTGAAGTTTCTGCAGTTCTGCTGTTGCATTAACCTTCTTCTTGATGATCTGGGGTTCCGGACGCATTGCTGTCGCCTTGGGAACTGCAATCGGTGCAAAGGGTGTCGTGTTGCAACCGTTTCCACAGAGAAGAATTACGGTTGCCGAAAAAAGAACAGTTGTAAAAATTTTGTGTTTCATTATTAAACCTCACGAATGAAGACGTCGCAGGAGTCCGTGTCAAGCAGACGTTTGATTGTGCTCATGTTTTTCCGTTCTTTTTCCAACGCTTTTTCTCTTTCTTCAATCAATGATTTGAGCATCAGAGAAAGTTTCTGCTGTTGGAGAGCCTGAACGTTGTCATAGTAATAAAGAATATCATTGGGCAGACCTGTCAATTTCTTCGGTTCCATAGAGAGACTGTAAAGATCAGGTTTCTGTTTGGAAATGGTTTCTCTGAGTTGTTTGCACTGACGATCCATTTCATCGAGCTGGATCTTGAGGTTTTTCACTGTCTTGTCAGCAGGCGTATAGATTTTACAGGCAAGGTCATACTTCAGCTGCATTTCTGTTCTTTTCGCTTCCATGGAGCTGATGTAGGTGCCATAGGCAGAAAGGAACTCTTTCTGTGCCATGACAAGCTGCTCATTGACCGCCCGCATTTCGATTTCATCATTAGTTGGCTGGAAATCATCTTTTTTATTGAATTTTTCTTTGAGAGCGAGCAGTTTTTTCAAATACTGTTCGTGCATGTCAATTTTCTTCTGGCAAAGTTCAAGAACCTTTGAACTTTCGTTCTTCCAAGTCTGTTTGTACTTGTCAAGAAAACTTTGAGCCAAAGCTCTGGTGATCTCTTTGGAGCGTTTATTATCTTTTGTATTAACGTAAATAATGAAGCCCCGCTGGGATTCCTGACGTTCTCTTACCTCAATATTTTTCCGCATTTCATCGATGGAAACGTCCCAACCATACTTTTTTGCGATAGGTGTAAGAACTTCAGGAGAGGTAATATGATTAAAAATCATGTCCCGGGTCAGGATGAGATTCTGAGGAGTACTTCCATTCAGTCCCATATCTGTTTGACGCAACATGACAACATCACCGAAGTCAGGCTCTTTGTGATAGGAATCCGTAATACTTGTGGCGATGTAGTACAAACCACCGACCAGTACCAGCAACACAATCAAAGAGAAAATCGTACTGCGGAAAATCTTTGAAACTAATTTTTTGTTAATACCCATTTTTTATGCTTCCTCTACACCGTTGAGAATCACACCGGAAATATCAAGATTAGCGCGATTCAGTGCTTCTATTGTTTGTTTTGCTGATGCTTCTTCCGTTTTACCGGCACGGACAAGGAGCAACACGGAGTCTGCTGTACTTCCGGCAGAAACGATATCGGCTGTTCCCAAGTGGCAGGAAACATCAAGGAACGCGTAGTCATACTCTTTTTTCACCTTTTTCATAAGCTCTTTGAATTTCGGTGAAATCATAAGGTTTGCAGAGTTGACTTTTTTGTTTCCGCAGAAAAGAACGTCCATGTTAAGGTTATTCAGATTCTTCTTGACGGAGTGTTCAAAATCGACCTCATCTTCAAGAATGTTCATCAATCCCTTTTCATCAGAGGTTCCGAGATATGTCTGAAGACCACGTTTTCCAGTATCACAGTCAATAAGCAGAACTTTATATCCGGCTTCTGCAAGAGAAGCTCCAAGGTTTGCTGTACAGAATGTTTTACCTTCCTTTGCCTGTGCACTTGTCACCGCAATGACAGAACCTTCATCACCTTCTTTTTTCTGATTGATCAGATTGACACGGAACACGCGGAAGTCTTCTGCAACCTGTGTTCTGGAGTTTGCTCCGGCAGAATCTCCGAACAGGAACGGGTTGTTTTTGTCAAGAGCAAAGTCTTTATCCTTGTGAACTGTTCCGACAACAGGAACGTTCAATGTCTTTTCAACCTCAGAGGAGGTCCAGAGGGCTCTGTTGAAAAGTCTTGCAGCAATAAAAATCAAATAGGTCAGGAAAAAACCTGCAATAAATCCGATGAGGATATTTCTCTCAATGTTCGGAGAAACCGGTTTTTTATTGATTGTTGCTTCATTCAGCATTTTGATATTCTGAACACCAAAAATTCTGGGAACTGTGTTCTTGAAGGTCTCGGCATAAATATTTGCAACTTCCTGACTGAATCTGGCATCGTCACTGTCTACGATGATTTTCATAGAACGTGAATTTTCTTTGATAGGCTCAGCAGAGACAACGCAAGAATGAGATCTTAATCTTTTTGATTGTTTTGCGAGTTCATCTTCAACAGCGTTTTCAACTTCTGCCGCCTTTATGAACTGCAGGTAGTCCTGAGTAAGCTGCGTTCCAAGCCCCAATTCTTCTGAAACACCGAATTTCTTAACGTTTTCCAGTTTGTCATCCAAAGTGTTCTCTTCCATCTTACCGAAATAAAGGGCAACCTCTGCACGGTAAATCGGTTTGATGAACAGTTTGCTGTAAACTCCGGTTGCGATAGCAGCGGCACAGGCGACAAACAGAATGATATTCCATCTTTTTCTGAAAATGTCCCAGAAAAACCAGAAATCCATGTTTTGCATTCTCTTTCCTCCACGCTCTTTCTTTTTTGTTATGAGGCAATTTCAAAAGTCTTCAAAAATGGCAGAAAATTCTTGTTGCGATCTGCAAATGGAGCGTTTTCGGTGGTTACCCTTCCTCCTTCGCTGAAGCTACG